>NZ_KV810250.1:18071-20687 GCF_001812735.1 Neisseria sp. HMSC069H12 | reverse complement strand
AGGCGAGCATTTGGGCATCTTTGGCATCGGTTCGTGCATAACGCTGGAACGAACCATATCCGTAATCATTTCACGTTGTTCGTAAAGGGATTTGTCCAATTTTTCTTGAAGATTTTGAACAATTTTATTGCTGTTTTGCTTGAATTGCGCCATAACCATCCGCTGTCTCGAGCAAAAGTTTGTGCGCACGCTCAATTTCATTGTTATCCATGAATCGCTTTCTTAAAGAAAAAATAAAACAAAAGGAATGCTTTATCAGCATTCCCTATAATCTGTTAAATCAACCGAACGACCTACCGCCATAGCTGCGTTCTTCTTGCATTTGCGGCGTATTTTGGGCGGTTTCTTGCTGCTGGCGGTTTTCTTTTAAGGCTTCTGCCTGTTCGGCACGGAAATTTGCCACTACATCGGGATTTTCTGCCAAGGCTTTGGTGGCAAATGTGCCGTCGGTGTCGTTTTTCAAACCTTGAATAAGGGCTTGGAGTTTGTCGGCTGGAGAGTTGTTTTCTTTTGTATTTTCGTTTTGTTCTAAATTATCTAATCTGTCCTTAATTTCAATATCCCAATTAGGCGTGCCATACCCCTTAATTGAAGGATGATTTAAATTATATTGTTTTTCTCTGACAGTTGTTCCAGAACGATCGCCTGGTTTGGCACTTGTATTTCCTTCTATCGTGTAAACAATCCCTTTTTCCAAATCCACATCGGTAACAACGCCAGTATGATTAACAGTTCTAGTTTTGTCTTTTGTAGGTAAGAGGAAAAAAATCTGGTCTCCCTTTTGGGGTGTATAATTTGCCGAATCATTCCACCCCCCAATTTTTTGATAATTATTTTTACTATTTTCTGTTCTTGCAGAAAATCCCCCAATCATTTGTCTTGCATTTTGTTTACCAAAAGATTCTTCCATAACATAATCAACATACATATCGCACCAAAATTGTCCTTGTAGTCCATAGTGCGCACCAAAAATGGTTATGTCTTTGCCTTTTTCTGTATAGCCGTTATATTTCCTTAAGTTTTCAATATAATCATTAATTACTTGATCTTTAATATATTCTTTCGAATTTTCTTGATTGCTTACTTTAAATTCATTTGCTGCCATTTTCATTCCTTTGAAATAATGGTTGAAATCTAAATAATACAACGGCTACCTGATGATTTTTAGGGATTAAAATAATTCCTGTGACTGTTTGTTGATTTTAAAGCCATGTTTATCACGGTTAGTACAAGTTAGCGTTGATTCGCTTGCTGTGCATTGCCAACCATCACCTTTAATACTTTCCCCTGATTTTAATATTGTTGCCCTAGGGTTAAATGGAAAATCGCTACTACAAACCAGGCTGGCTTTTCCATTTTGTCCCACAAAAAACGATTCACCCCATTCCAATTCACACTCACCGCGTGGCAAAATCGGCTCATTCTCAATTCGGGTAAAACACTCTACGCCTATTACTTCTGCATCTTCAAGCTGACTTTCTGCTCCACAATAAATTGTGCCATTGGCAGCACGAAAGTTAAATTTGTAGTTCGTTGTTTCATTCATATATGAATCGTTTATTGTAGAAACAGGCTCTTTTGCATTCACTGTACAACCTGCCGAAAAAATAGAAAATGCAATAGTTGGGATAATGAGTAATTTTTTATATTGCATAATAACTCCTTGAGTAGCTGTGATTTTGTAGCATTGTAGCAATAAATCCTTAAAATGAAAAACACGGCTAAAATTGACCGCACTTTGTAGGCCGTCTGAAACTGTATCGGGATACGGTTTTAGACGGCCTTAAATATTTCATAGAAATTATATGGTTAAGCAGATACGTTTAATCTCGGCACTTTAATCTTGCCCTGTAATCGTTTTGTAAACGAACTATCTTTATAATAGCGGATTTTTTCACACATCACAGGATGGGATAGACCCTCATACACGAAAATCTCTTTATCTTCCGGCATTGCCTTTAATTCTTGTGGAAGCATCAATGCCCGACGTTCGTCACCAATACTGACACTTTTCTCCCTGCCTTTAGTTACATTGGATTTTTTTACTGATGTATAACCGAGCATTTCCGAGTAATCCACTGCATCTTGTTGCTCCCGCGGGGTGCAGAGGATTTGCAAGGCATGGTTGGTTACCATAGTCCGGCTTACTTCTTTTCCATATACAGAATCTAATTGGGCTAAAGATTGAATGATCGGAAACAGCCTAATGTTGTAACCTGCGATATAACTGACTGATTTGGCAATAATATCTACAGCACCTATGGAAGTAAATTCATCCATCAATAAAAGGCACTGATACCGCAATTCCTTATTGCTTTGAGGAAGTTCTTTGGTATTAAGGTTAATCAGTTGGCTAAAGAATAGATTAATGATTAATCGGGCTTCAGCCAGTTTGTTTGGTTGGATACCGATATAGATAGTCATCTTTTGTTTGCGTACATCGGTAAGCAGAAAATCATCCGCACTGGTTGCCGCATCTACAATAGCAAGCCGTAGTCTGCATGACCAACCGCGTGCGTGGCTGTGCCACACACCCTACCTGCAGGTGGCATAAATTTTAAACCTGACGGGTAGCAAGCGTAGCCTGCATGACCAACCGCGTGCGTGGCTGTGCCA
>NZ_KV810250.1:9271-17971 GCF_001812735.1 Neisseria sp. HMSC069H12 | reverse complement strand
ACCAACCGCGTGCGTGGCTGTGCCACACACCCCACCTGCGAATGGCACAAACTTTAAAACCGAGGTGTAGGGTGTGTGCGGTACGCACGCACGCGTTTTTTGCTGTTCAAACCATTGTTTCCAACTTTCAGACAATCTCAAACGTCGTCTGGAAACCTCTTAGTGCAAAGGTCGTCTGGAATCCAGTTTTCAGACGGCCTTTCGCCTCGTCAATGTGCATTGTAGCGTGGGCTTTGTCCACGACAATGCTGGGTAAAAGAAGTCGTCTGAAATTTTGTTTTTGATTCTTGGGCAAAGCCCATTCTACGGGTTTCAGACGACCTCTGCCATCTCCCTTCTACATCTCTTCCAATTTCGCAAACTTGGTATCCAGCTCTTTCACACCCTGTTTGCCGAAGTTGATGGTCAGTCGGGCGGATTCGCCTTTGTCTACGGCATCGATGATGACGCCGGTGCCGAATTTGGCGTGGCGGACGTTTTGGCCGATGCGGAAGCCTGCGTAGGTTTGCGGCTGTTTGTAGTCGTCGATGATTTTGTCTCTGGGCGCGGCGGTTTGGCGCGGGCTGCCGTAGCTGTCGTAGGCGGTCTTTTTGACGGACAGGTAGTGCAGCACTTCGGGTGGGATTTCTTCGACGAAGCGGGAGACGATGCCGAATTGGGTTTGTCCGTGCAGCATGCGTTGTTGCGCCATGGTGATGTAGAGGCGTTTGCGGGCACGGGTGATGGCGACGTACATGAGGCGGCGTTCTTCTTCGAGGCCGCCGCGTTCGGCAAGGCTCATTTCGCTGGGGAAGCGGCCTTCTTCCATACCGGTGAGGAAGACGGCGTTAAATTCCAAGCCTTTGGAGGCGTGGACGGTCATCAGTTGGACGGCTTTTTCGCCTGCACCTGCTTGGTTTTCGCCGGATTCGAGGGCGGCGTTGCTCAAGAAAGCAAGGATGGGGAAGGCGGGGTCGTCTGAAATGTTTTCAGGCAGGGTCTCAAAGTTGCTGTCTTCGGGTTTGAACTCGATGGCGGCGTTGACGAGTTCGTCGAGGTTGTCGAGGCGGTCTTGGTTGTCGCCTTTTTGGGTTTTGTAGTGTTCGGTCAGGCCGCTGTCTTTGAGGATGCCGACGATGATTTCGGACAGGGGTAGTTGTCCGACTTGGTTGCGTAGGGCTTCAATGAGGCGGACGAAGGCGGCGACTTTGGTGGCTTTTGCGCCGGCGTTGCAGGCTGCCTGCCAGAGGGTGATGCCTTGTTCGCTTGAGGCCGTCTGAAGGTTTTCGACGGTGCGTGCGCCGATGCCGCGCGGCGGGAAGTTGATGACGCGCAAGAGGGCGTTGTCGTCGTCGGGATTGACGGCAAGGCGCAGGTAGGCGAGCGCGTGTTTGATTTCTTGGCGTTCGTAAAAGCGCAGCCCGCCGTAGATTTTGTAGGGGATGCCGCTGCGGAACAGGCTTTGTTCGATAACGCGGGATTGGGCGTTGCTGCGGTAGAGGACGGCGATTTCGTCCAAATCCCAGCCTTCGCGTTCGAGGGCTTTGGTTTCGTCCACGATGAACTGGGCTTCTTCAAGGTCGGTAAAGGCGGAGTAGTAGCGGATTTTGTCGCCTGCTTCGGCATCGGTGCGCAGGTTTTTGCCGAGGCGTTCGTCGTTGTTTTCGATAACGGCGTTGGCGGCGGCGAGGATGTTGCCGACGGAGCGGTAGTTTTGTTCGAGTTTGACGGGCGCGTCGATGTGGAACTCTTCCATCAGCGCGGTCATGTTGCCGACGTTCGCACCGCGGAAACGGTAGATGCTTTGGTCGTCGTCGCCGACGGCAAATACCGCCGCGTTGCCGCCCGCCATGAGTTTGAGCCAGGCGTATTGCAGTTTGTTGGTGTCTTGAAACTCGTCGACGAGAATGTGATTGAAGCGGTTTTGGTAGTGCTGGCGCAGGATTTCATTGCTTTGCAGCATTTCGTAGCTGCGGAGCATGAGTTCGGCAAAATCGACCACGCCTTCGCGTTGGCAGATTTTGTCGTATTCGGCGTAGCATTCGATCATGCGGCTTGTGTGCGGATCGGGTGCGCTCAACACGGAAGCGCGCAAACCGGATTCTTTTTGCGCGTTGATAAAGCCTTGCAGCGAACGCGGCGCGATGATTTCTTCGGCGATGTTGAGGCTTTTGAGCAGTCGTTTGATAAGGGAAAGCTGGTCGCCGCTGTCGAGGATTTGAAAGGAAGACGGCAGGCCGGCGTCGCGGTGGTGCAGCCGTAGAAAGCGGTGGCAGAGACCGTGGAACGTGCCGAGCCACATGGCGCGGACGTTGATGGGAATCATCGCGCCGAGACGGGTTTGCATCTCTTTGGCGGCTTTGTTGGTAAACGTTACCGCCATAATGCTGTGTACGCTGGCTTGTCCGGTTTGCAAAAGCCAAGCGATACGCGTGGTCAGCACGCGCGTTTTGCCGCTGCCCGCGCCTGCCAAAACGAGTGCGGATTGCGGCGGCCAGGTTACGGCGGAGAGTTGTTCGGGGTTCAAGCCTTGCAGGAGATTGGGGGCGGATTCGTTGGGAAACATGAAGAGGCCGTCTGAAAATAAATGGGAATGCGATATTTTAAAGGAAATACAAAAGGCCGTCTGAAACATCTTTTCAGACGGCCTTTGTGTTGGAAGCCGATTAGAACGGACGTACTTCCAAACCGAACATACGGCGCGCGGTGTTCAGCATTTGGCAGCTGAAGCCCCACTCGTTGTCGTACCATGCGAACACTTTAACCATTTTGCCTGCGGTTACTTTGGTCAGCGTAGAGTCAAATGTGCTGGCTTGGGTAGTGTGGTTGAAGTCCATAGAAACCAGTGGCAGGGTATTGTAGGCCAATACGCCTTTCAGACGGCCTTCTTCGGAAGCGGCTTTCATCAGCGCGTTGATTTCTTCGGCAGAAGTGTCGCGGCCTGCTTGGAAGCTCAGGTCAACCAGGGAAACGTTGACGGTCGGTACGCGGATGGCGAGGCCGTCGAGTTTGCCTTTCAGGTCCGGCAATACCAAACCGACGGCTTTTGCAGCACCGGTTTTGGTCGGAATCATGTTTTCCACGCCGCTACGCGCACGGCGCAGGTCTTTGTGGCGTACGTCGGTTACGGTTTGGTCGTTGGTCAGCGCGTGGATGGTGGTCATCACGCCGTTTACGATGCCGATGTTTTCGTTCAACACTTTGGCTACAGGTGCCAGGCAGTTGGTGGTACAAGATGCGTTGGAGATAACGGTCATGTCGTCGGTAATCACGTCGTCGTTTACGCCGTAAACGATGGTTGCGTCAACGTCATCGCCGCCGGGAGCGGAAATCAGCACTTTTTTCGCGCCGCTTTCCAAGTGGATTTTGGCTTTCTCTTTGCTGGTGAACGCACCGGTACATTCCATTACCAGGTCAACGCCCAATTCGCCCCATGGCAATTCGGCTGGGTTGCGGGTAGAGAAGTAAGGGATTTTTTTACCGTCGATGATGAGGTGTTTCTCATCGTGGGAAACTTCAGAGTTGAAGCGGCCGTGAACAGTGTCGAATTTGGTCAGGTGAGCATTGGTCTCGATGCTGCCGCTGGCATTGATGGCAACGATGTCGAGTTGGTCTTGCAGTTTGTAGTCAAAAATAGCGCGCACTACTTGGCGGCCAATACGGCCGTAGCCGTTGATGGCAACTTTGATACCCATGGCTTTTCCTCTTCTTTTGGGTTTGGGTTATGGAGCGAATGGTGGCAATTATAGCAAAATTGTAGTGTTGTGTAATTAATGTTTTATTGAAATTTTTAGGTTCGATTATTTTTGATTGTAGATGATTAGAGTAGGAATATGGGTTTGAATTTATTGTTATTGTATATTTTTTGAAATTTTATTTTTTATTAATTCTGTTTTTAGTGTTTTATGCTCGTTTTAAATCATGGTAATGAATGAAACGGGAAGAGGCGGATTGTTTTTGTTTATATTAAACAGAATGTGAGTGTGGCTTTTGATTACAACATACAACAGTGTAATTTTCAGACGGCCCGGGTTTAATCGAGCAAAAGGAAAAGGCCGTCTGAACATTTTTGATGACATGGAATTTAAACGCCTTGGATTCCTGCTTTTCCTTGCCGGATAAGGGGAGGGCGGTTTTTAGCAAAGGGGAAATGGTCGGAACAAGGGAGGGGGAAACGGAGGGGTTGTGCGGTGTTTGGGGTTATATAAATTAAGTGTATGAAGGTTTTAGTCGTAGTGTATGAAGATTTTGCTTGTGATTTAAATTTAATTATGACTTGTCAACACTGTTAAATTTTTTTACGATAAGGTCAGATTATGTTTGCATGGCCATAAGCGGTGCATCCTCTATACCGGATATTATCCTTGTCCGAATATCTACTTTAACCGACCGGCTTGTCCGGCCTGATTCCTAAATATATACGCGCAAGGCTGAACGGCCTTGGCGACACTCGACTTTTAAGAGGTTCATCGTGTCAAATTCTCAATCCAGCGAACGCGCGACGTTTAGCAGTCGCCGCGCCTTTATGTTTGCTGCCATCGGCTCGGCCGTGGGCTTAGGCAACATTTGGCGATTCCCTTACATCGCTTTCGACAACGGCGGCGGTGCTTTCATCCTCCCTTATTTGGTTGCGCTGTTGACGGCAGGTATTCCACTGTTGCTGCTCGACTATGCCATCGGCCACCGTTACCGCGGTTCGCCTCCTTTGGCTTTCCGTCGCCTCGGCCGTTTGTTTGAGCCGATGGGTTGGTGGAACTTCCTGACCAACGTCATCATCTGTATCTACTACGCCGTGATTGTCGGCTGGGCGGCAAGCTATGCCTATTATTCTTTGACTTCGGCATGGGGTGCGGATCCTCAGGCATTCTTCTTCAAAGACTTCCTGCAAATGGCCGATGCCAAAGACTTGGGTTTGGATTTTGTCGGCAAAGTTGCCGGCCCGCTGATTGCCGTCTGGGTGTTTACGCTGGCGATTATGGCTTTGGGCGTACAAAAAGGTGTAGCCGGTGCGTCCACATTCTTCATGCCTTTGTTGGTGGTGATGTTTGTCATCATGGTGGGCATTGCCCTGACTCTGCCGGGTGCGGCAAAAGGTTTGGACGCTTTGTTTACGCCTGACTGGAGCCGTTTGGCAGATCCGAAAGTCTGGGTAGCCGCATATGGCCAGATTTTCTTCTCGCTCTCCATCTGCTTCGGCATTATGATTACTTATTCTTCTTACCTGAAGAAAAAAACCGACTTGGGCGGCACAGGCTTGGTTGTCGGCTTTGCCAACAGCAGCTTTGAGTTGCTCGCCGGTATCGGCGTATTCGCAGCATTGGGCTTTATGGCGCACGCGGCAGGCAAGGAAGTCAGCGAAGTGGCATCCAGCGGTATCGGCTTGGCGTTTATCGCGTTCCCGACCATCATCAACCAAGCCCCTATGGGCGCGTTGATCGGCGTGTTGTTCTTTGGCTCGCTGGTGTTTGCCGGTGTAACTTCCATGATTTCCATCGTTGAAGTGATTGTGGCCGCGATTCAAGACAAAATGAACATCGGCCGTGTCAGCGCGACTCTGATTGCAGGCGTGCCAATGGCGATTATTTCTACCTTGCTGTTCGGTACGACCACCGGCCTGCCTGTGTTGGACGTATTGGATAAATTCATCAATACCTACGGCATTGTGGCTTCTGGTTTTGTTTACGTTCTGGCGATTGTCCTGTTACACAAGCTGCCGGAACTGCGCAATCACTTGAACGCGCTGTCTTCCATCCGTGTCGGTAAAGTTTGGACTGCCAGCGTGGTGGTTACCGTCGCTATGCTCGGCTATATGCTTTATCAAGATACCGCCGGCCTCTTAAAAGAGAATTACAGCGGCTATCCTGACAGCTTCCTCAATATCTTCGGTTGGGGCATGGTCGGCGCTCTCTTGGTATTGTCTGTCCTGCTGTCGTTCTTGCCGTGGAAACATGGTCAGAACTTCAACGTCAAAGACGAACATGAACACGAACGTGAAGGAGACGAATAATGAGTACTTCAGCCATTATTATGATGCTTGTCGCATTGATCGTCATTTGGGGCGGATTCATCGTCTCCGTCCTGCGCCTGCCTAAAGAATAAGGTTTGAGCAAATGAAAAGGCCGTCTGAAATTTAAATTTCAGACGGCCTTTCCCGTTAAAAATGGTAAAACGGCCTAAAAAAGAGTAGAATATGCACCGTTTACAACTCTGTGCCTCTCAGTAGGCTTGAATTATGGACCTTCCCAGTTCGCCTTTGAACTTCCCATCTGATACACAACAACAATAATCATCCCGCCGAAATGCCTTCCCGCGTCCGGCGGGCGGAGCATTCATGAGCATCGAACAAACCCCTCCGAATCTCGACAATACCCCCGACAATGATGTGGTAGAAGACCGCATTTCTGACGATCGCATCTCTGACGATATCGACCGCATCCACGCCTTATGCGAAATCCTCGAGCCGTCCTTTGAACAAATCGAAGCAGGCATGCCGATTGAAGACGCAAGCCTGCGCGACAAGTTCACCGAGCTGACCGTCCTCTTGGCCGAGTTGCACCCTGCCGACGTGGCCGCCGTCTTGGAATCCCTGCCGCCGCGCGAGCGTAACATCGTTTGGCTTTTGGTCGCCCCTGAAGACGACGGCGAAGTCTTGCTGGAAGTATCCGACTCCGTGCGCGAAATGCTGATCGAGTCCATGGACAAAGACGAGCTGTTGGCCGCCGTCGATGATTTGGACGCAGACGAATTGGCAGAACTGGCAGACGACCTGCCGCACCAAGTGGTGTACGAAGCGCTGCAAACGCGTGATGAAGAAGAACGCGAGCAGGTCAAAGCGGCGATGTCTTACGAAGATAACCAAGTCGGCGCGATTATGGACTTTGAATTGGTCAGCATCCGCGCCGATGTGGCGTGTGAGGTCGTGTTGCGCTACTTGCGCCGTTTCGACAGCCTGCCCGACCATACCGACAAGATTTTCGTGGTTGATGAAAACGACGTGTTGCAAGGCGTGTTGCCCATCCGCAAACTCTTGGTCGCCGACCCCGAAGACATGGTGGCGGACGTGATGGCCACCGATGTCGTGCGCTTCCGTCCCGAAGACGACGTGGAAGAAGCGGCACAGGCGTTTGAACGTTATGACTTGGTCACCGCGCCGGTTGTCGATGAAAACAAAAAGCTGATCGGCAGGATCACCATTGACGAAATGGTGGACGTGATCCGTGAAGAATCCGAAGCCGACATGTTTAACATGGCCGGTTTGCAAGAAGAAGAGGACTTGTTCGCCCCGATTTGGGACTCGGTGAAAAACCGCTGGATGTGGCTTGCCATCAACCTGTGTACCGCCTTTATCGCCAGCCGCGTAATTGGCGCATTTGAAGGCAGTATCGAGAAAATCGTCGCACTGGCCGCACTGATGCCCATCGTCGCCGGCATCGGCGGCAACTCCGGCAACCAAACCATCACCATGATCGTCCGCGCCATGGCAATGGGACAAATGACCAGTACGCAGGCAGGCCGCCTGCTGAAAAAAGAAGTCGGCGTCGCCCTCGTCAACGGCATTATTTGGGGCACGGTAATGGGCGTGATTTCATGGCTGCTCTACGGCAACATCGGCATCGGTTTGGTCATGGTGGCCGCGATGACCTTGAACCTTTTGCTGGCCGCGACCGTCGGCGTCCTCATTCCCGTCATGATGGACAAAGCCGGACGCGACCCGGCATTGGGCAGCTCGGTGCTGATTACCGCGGTTACCGACTCCGGCGGCTTCCTGATTTTCTTGGGATTAGCAACCATGTTCCTGTTGTAATAGGAAAAAAAAGACGTGTTCGATACGTCCTTTTCAAACCGTTTAAAAGGCCGTCTGAAATTTCAATTTTCAGACGGCCTTTGCTGTTTTTTAAAGCTTTACATCATGAGGGCGTTTAGTTTTGGGGCTGACGTAGATTAGCCCCTTGTTTAAAGCGAAGTCAGAAAAGTCAGAAATCCCAATATCACGCCGACTGCGTTGGGTATAATCAGAATCCAGTCTTTCCGGGGTTCTTTGCTCCAACCGTACAAAACCCAAATCAGACAGGATACTGCTGCAAACAGGGGTTGCCACGGCTGCGCCTTTGCCCCTTGCATATTGGCGATAATTTGGGGGATATAGGCGACAAATACGAAAATACCTATTGCCGCTCCTATGCTGCCGACAACGGTATTGAATTTTGCTTTGCTTATCATGCTGGTAAGTCTCCTTTTAATATGAAAATCGAGGCGGTAGATAATATGGGCAGGCTGACTCAGCCGAGGGAACAGCCGCAGCCGCAATGATGTTCGTGGCCTTGGCCATGTTCGTCCGAATCTTCGGCAAGCAGGGCTTCGTAGTCGCCGCTTTCAATCAGGCTGACCAGTTCTGCCGGACTTTCCGCGCCTTCTACCTAGTCGCAGGATAAATAACTCTATTCTACCGCAAAATATGTATGTCATCATCCATCATTTGGCCTTGGCTGCCGATGAGGTTTTCGAGGGATCTGTCGAGCTGGACGAAAGCTATTTCGGCGGACAGCGTAAAGGCAGACGTGGTCGAGGTGCGGCAGGAAAAGTGGTTGTCTTCGGCATTCTGAAACGCAACGGACGGGTCTATACCGTTGTGGTGGATAATGCCAAGTCTGAAACGTTATTCCCTGTCATCAAAAAGAAAATCATGCCGGACAGCATTGTTTACACGGATAGCCTGAGCAG
>NZ_KV810250.1:0-9171 GCF_001812735.1 Neisseria sp. HMSC069H12 | reverse complement strand
AGCATTGTTTACACGGATAGCCTGAGCAGCTATGATAAGTTGGACGTGAGCGGTTTTATCCATTACCGCATCAACCATTCCAAGGAATTTGTCGACCGTCAGAACCACATTAACGGCATTGAGAATTTTTGGAATCAGGCAAAACGTGTCTTACGAAAATACAACGGAATCGATCGCAAATCTTTCCCGCTGTTCTTGAAAGAATGCGAATTTCGATTTAACTTCGGCACACCGTCTCAACAGCTTAAAATCCTGCGAGATTGGTGTGGAATTTAGGGCTAATCTACGTCAGCCCCTTAGTTTTTGATGACGTTTACGGCGTAATGGGCAGTAGTGTTACGGCGGGCTTGGGCGCGCATCATATAGACCTGCACTTTATATTTGCCCGATTGGGTAGCGATACCGTCAAATTTATCGCCTTGTGCCGAACCGTTAAATACGGCTTCATCGTCTTTGGGTGCCCATACGTTGAAATAGGCGTTAGGGCTGCCGGTTTTACTGATGCGCAGGCGGTCGCCCTTGCGTACGGAGAACAAATGCTCGGCGGTTTGATAGCCGGTGATTTTGCCGGAAAAACGCTGCTTGGTTTGTTTGTGTGCCGAAGCTGGTTTTGAAGCTTCCGCTTTAGGCGTGGCGGCATTTGAATAAGTGGTAAACAGTAAGGGAAGGGCGGCTAACAAGAGAAATTTTTTTCATGGGTTGGGTCTCCGAATGTGGGGCGCCAATATGGCACTCATTTTGATAACCCATCAGTATGTTCATATTTTTATAAAGCCAAAGCCGAATAGGGCAATATTCATTTTTTCAATCAGGCCGTCTGAAAACAAATATTATTCAGACGGCCTTTTCTGATAATATAACAACGAATTATTCCTTTCGGAGCCGTTATGACCTTCCCGCCACTCAAATCTCCCCTGAAATTTTACGCCGTTGTTCCCACTGCTGACTGGGTCGAGCGCATGGTCAAAGCAGGTGCCGACACGGTGCAACTGCGCTGTAAAATCCTGCATGGCGACGAGTTGAAACGCGAAATCGAACGTTGCGTCGTAGCCTGTCAAAACAGTGCAACCCAGCTTTTCATCAACGACCACTGGCGCGAAGCGATTGCCGCAGGTGCATACGGCGTGCATCTCGGGCAGGAAGACATGGACACTGCCGACCTAGCCGCGATTGAAGCTGCCGGTTTGCGCTTGGGCTTGAGTACGCACTCTGTTGCCGAACTCGATCGCGCCTTGTCCGTACAACCTAGCTACGTCGCCAGCGGTGCGATTTTCCCGACCACGACCAAGCAAATGCCGACCGCCCCGCAAGGTTTGGACAAACTGCGCGAATACGTCAGACAGGCACGCGGCACGCCCGTCGTCGCCATCGGCGGCATCGATTTGAACAACGCCGAAGATGTGCTTGCCACCGGCGTTTCCTCACTTGCCGTCGTCCGCGCCGTGACCGAAGCGGAAAATCCCGAAGCGGTGGTTAAAGCGTTTCAGGCTTTGTGGGATGAATAAGGCCGTCTGAAAATAAGAAGTCTGACAAGAGGAGCAAACATCATGAAGATTATATTGAACAATGAAACCATCACATTAAACGGCACAACCGTTGCCGACCTTATCGCCCAAACTTCGCCGCCAAAACCGTTTGCCGTTGCCGTCAATACCCATTTTGTCGCCAAAGGCGCGTATGCGGAAACGGTTTTGAACGAAAACGATAAAGTGGACATTGTGCGCCCCGTAGTCGGCGGATAAGCGGTTTTACTGCGCGTATAGCTGCACTATTGGTTTAATGATTAGAAAAGGAAAAGAAATGTTTATCGTATCGTTGGAATATATGAAAGACTTGGCTGCGGTTGAAACCTACCTGTCTGAGCATATTGCGTATCTCGAACGGTATTATCAAGCAGGTGTATTTGTTATGTCTGGACGCAAACAGCCGCGGACAGGCGGCGTTATCCTGATGAAAGCATCAGGCAGGGAACAGGTGGAAAAGTTAATTGCAGAAGACCCGTTTCACCGAGAAGGCGTAGCGAAATACACGATTACCGAGTTTATTCCGACTAAGGTCGCCGAAGGACTTGAAAACTATTTGGAAACTATCTGAACCGATTTTTCAGAAGGCTCTTGCCCTAAAAAATAATATTACAAAGGAATCTATCATGTTTACCCTATATGGAGAAACTTTCCCTTCACGGCTGCTGCTTGGTACGGCTGCTTATCCGACGCCGGAAATCCTCAAGCAGTCTGTCCAAATCGCGCAACCGGCGATGATTACCGTTTCGTTGCGTCGTGCCGGCAGCGGCGGCGAAGCGCACGGGCAGGGCTTTTGGTCGTTGTTGGAAGAAATGGGCGTACCTGTGTTGCCCAATACCGCAGGCTGTCAAAGCGTTCAGGAAGCCGTGACCACTGCGCAAATGGCGCGTGAAGTGTTTGATACCGATTGGATCAAGCTCGAACTTATCGGTGATGACGATACTTTGCAGCCAGATGTGTTCCAACTGGTCGAAGCGGCGGAAATCCTGATTAAAGATGGCTTCAAAGTGCTGCCTTATTGCACCGAAGACCTGATTGCCTGCCGCCGACTGCTTGACGCAGGCTGTCAGGCGTTGATGCCGTGGGCGGCGCCGATTGGCACGGGTCTGGGCGCGGTTCATGCTTATGCGCTGAAAGTCCTGCGTGAACGCCTGCCCGATACGCCGTTGATTATTGATGCCGGTTTGGGTTTGCCTTCGCAGGCGGCGCAAGTGATGGAATGGGGTTTTGACGGCGTGTTGCTGAACACCGCCGTTTCCCGTAGCGGCGATCCGGTCAATATGGCACGCGCTTTTGCGCTTGCGGTCGAGTCGGGCCGTCTGGCTTATGAGGCGGAACCTGTGGAGGCGCGTGAGAAAGCGCGTGCCAGTACGCCGACGGTGGGTCAGCCTTTCTGGCATTCGGCGGAATATTGATAAACATTAGGGCGTGTCGTACACGCCCTTTTTTGTTGATGAAAAACCTGATTTTAGGTTGAACAGAATGTTCAGACGGCCTTGGCCAAAAGCTGTTTCAATGGCTTTAAGATTTGCCATGCCTGCGCTTTGAATTGCGGCTGCATCAGCAGGCGAGCGGGGTGGGGAATGACGAAATACGGCCGCTCTGCGCACAATTCGTTCATCAGCCCGATCATGTCTGGGCTATCAAAGATTTTGCCGAGAAACAATATTGCGCGCGCTTGCGAAGCGGTCAGCTCGTTTTGCATTTCGGCAAGCTCGGAGCGGATGTGTTCGGCATCGGGCAGGGCGGTGAACACGGGCGCGGTTTTAACCCATGCGGTTTTATGCGCCTGCTCGGGTTTGAGGCCGATGGCGGCGAGGATGTTGTCGAGAAGCGTGCCGACGTCGCCGCTAAACAGCGTACCGTGCAGGCTGTCTTCGGTGGACGGGCAAATGCTGACCACCATGATTTCAGACGGCCTGATGGTTACGTCAAGACGGGGCAGATTGTCTGAATGCGCGGCTTTTTCTGTTTTTGCCGGTGTTTCGGCAATGGCTTTGGGTGCTGCTTCGGGAACGCGGACAGCAGGTTTGGCCGTTTGCGCAGTGGCAATGGCGGCAGTGCGTGCCCGATGGGCGCCTGCGGATAAAGTGCGCACGGCTTGCGCGGTATCGGCAACAATGGTTTTGGGGCGGACGGGCGCGGCTGCGGCTTGAGGCGCAGCATGGATGATTTTGGCGTTTCGGTTCAGCCACATCGGGCCCAAGCCCAAGGCTTCGTGCAGGTGCAGGTAGCGGCTGCTTAACATGATTTCTCCATCAATACGGCATCTTCGCTGCCACCGTCGGGCAGGGCGTAGTAGTTTTTGCGGCGGCCGCAGGTTTGGAAGCCGTGTTTGCGGTAGAGCTGTTGCGCGGTTTCATTGCTTGCGCGGACTTCGAGCAGCAATCGGGTTGCGCCTTGCTGTTGCACTGCGTTTTGCCAGTGTTGCAGCAGGGCGGACGCAATGCCTTGGCGGCGGTATTCGGGCGCGACGGCAATCAGGTGCAGCTCGGATTCGTCAAATACGGTTTGCCACACGATAAAGCCGGTAATTTGGTGGTCGGTCTGGCTGAGCCAAACGCTGTCGGGATGGTGTTGAACAGCTGATTCAAACTGCTTCACCGTCCACGACGAAGGATTGCCTTGTGCGTCGATGGCGGCAAGGGTGGGGCAGTCGGCAAGTACGGCTGGACGCAGGTTCACGGTTTGGCCTTTTGTTGGGCTTGCTCTTGCGCGGTCAGGGCAATTTTGTTGCGGACGTAGAGCAGCTCGGCGTGTGCCGCGTCAGTAGCAACATAGCGGCCACTGCGGGCAAGTTTAAGATAGTCGGTGGCGGTCGGCATATCGGCTTGACCGTCAAAAGGCGGTTTGTCGGCGAGGGCAAAGGCGTTACCGATGCCGCCGCTAGGCGTTTTGACTTCGGGCGCGGTAATGGCGGCGGCTTTGCCAACCGTGTAATCGCTCAAGCGGACGTGGTTTTGCGTATCAAACCATGCGTAGAATACTTCGCCCATGCGCGCATCGGTGGCCGCCAGTACGCAACTGGATGGCGGCAGCAGCGAAGCGGCGGCATCGAGGCAGGGAATGCCGATCATGGGCGTGTCAAACGGCGTGGCCAAACCTTGTGCAACCGCCGCGCCGATACGCAGGCCGGTAAATGCGCCGGGGCCTTGTGCATAGACGATGTAGCCCAAATCGGCGGCAGTGATGCCTGCTTCTTTAAAGAGGCGCTCGATTTGCGGCAGGATTTGTTCGGATTGCTTGGTGCCGACATTTTCGTGAAACAGGCGGATTTCGCCTTGATGTTCCAATGCGATGGACAGAAAGGATGTGCTGGTGTCGATGGCAAGAGTCGGGCGGTTGTCGGTTGGCATGGTGTTATTTTTTAGAAGGATATGGGTTGCCATTATAGTGGAACGGCGAGGGGGAACAAAGCACTCGGGCGGCGCTTGGGTAAAAATGCCGTTTGCTGCAAAGCTATTCGATAAGTGAACCAAGGTTTCAGGCCGTCTGAAAACGTTTCAGACGGCCTTGTTTTATTTGTCGAGTTTCAATAAAGGCGAACCTGCTTTTTCAACGGCGCGGCGGTAGGCTTCATGCGCTTCGATACGCTGCAAATAAGCGCGGATATTGGGGTAGTCGGCAAAATCGAAGCGGTCGGCTGCGGCTTGCAGCGGATAGCTCATCATGATGTCGGCACCACTGAGGCTGTTGCCGACCAACCATTTGCGGTTTTCCAATTCGCTGTTGATGTGGGCAAGATGCAGCGCGGCTTGCGGATGGATAAAGCTGCTTTTGACGCTGCCGCTGATTTTGCGGGCAATCGGTTTGACGAAAAACGGCATGGGCGCGCTTTCAATCCGGCGGAACACCAGTCCGAGCAGCAATAACGGCATCAGCGAACCTTCGGCGTAATGCAGCCAGCGTTGATATTGCCAGTATTCGCGGCTGCCGCGTTCGGGCATCAGACGGCCGTTGCCGTAGGTTTGAATCAGATAGTCGGTAATCGCGCCGCTTTCCGCCAAGATAAAGCCGTCATCATCCAATAAAGGCGATTTGCCTAAGGGGTGGATGGCTTTGAGTTCGTCAGGGGCGAGCAAAGTGTCGGGATGGCGGCGATAGGTTTGCAGGCGGTAGGGCGTACCGAGGATTTCAAGCAGCCAAACAATGCGCAGGGCGCGGGATTGGTCGAGCGAATGCAGGATAATCATGAGGGGCTTTAAATATCGGTTTGTTTGAGGCCGTCTATGCTGATTTGGCAGGCATCGGCGTATTTTTGCAGGGTTTTGGCCGGTAGTTTGGCGAACACTTCAGGACGGAAATGCCGGCGCAGCTGCCATTTCCATACGCCTGCCGCCATGGCCAAGCCGGTTTCATCATAACGGCAGCGGAACATATGGTAGTACAGCGGCGAATATTCGCCTTTTTCGACGGCTTCGCGCGCGGCCTGCGTTTGGGCATCGAGTTCGCACACCGCCATTTCGGTGGCGTAGGCTTCGTCCTGCCAACCGTTGCTGGTGGCCGCTTCGTAGTGGCCGTCGCGGGTGCCGTAGATGACTTTGCGGTGGCCGTGGTAGCTGGCGCTGTTGTCTTGAGGGATGTCGTCAATCTTCATTTAGACGGCCTTTACTGCTTCCAAAAGCATGAAACATGTTGAAAAGCGGCCGCTTTCCGGAACGTAACACAGGATTTTTTGGCCGTGTTCGATGGGGAAAGTGCGCATAAATTCTTCCAGGATGATGTAAATCGAGGCCGAACCCGTATTGCCCTTGCTGTGCAAATTGGTAAACCATTTTTCCTGCGGAATGTCGAAGCCGATGTTTTTCAGGCCGTCTGAAAGGCGGTCGCGGAAAAAGCCGGAAGAGTAGTGGGGCAGGAACCAATCGATTTCTTCGGCGCGGATGCCGTGTTTGGCGGCGATTTGGGAGAGGGGTTTTTCCACTGTATAGCGGACAATGTTTTCGTTCAGCAGTTTGACGTCTTGTTTGACCGCCATCAGGCTGTGGCGGCGGCCGTAATCGGCATCGGCGTGTTTCCAGCCTTCAAATACGCCGTCACGGAATTCTGCGCCGGCATACATGCAGGGCGGCATTTCGTTGGCGTAGGAAAGCAGGTCTATCCAATGGATTTTCAGGCTGAGGCCGTCTGAATTGGGGCGGTCGGACAGATACACCGCGCCTGAGCCGTCAGACAGCATCCAGCGCAAAAAGTCTTTTTCAAACCCGATTTCGGGGGACGCGTTTTCCAGTTTTTTATGGTCGGTTTCACTTTGGAACACTTCGCCGCGCATGACCGCCGAGGCGTTTTCGGAAGCAACGGAAACCGCATGTGCGTGTTCGCCGGTGCGCACGGCGTTGTAGGCGTGTTTCATCGCCGCCATGCCTGCCGCGCATACGCCTGCCATGCTGAACACTTCGCAAGGCGGCATATCCAGCAAACCATGCACCATCACGCCGTGTCCGGGCATGGTTTGGTCGGGATAGGAAGTGGCGCAGGCCAGGCTGCCGATGGCTTCTGCTGGAACGCCTTGGGCAAACAGGCCGTTGACCGCTTCGGCGGCCAACTCGGCATTGGTGTGCGTCGTCCGGCGGTTTTCGGGATCGATGGCGTAATGGCGCGACAAAATACCGTTGGAACGCAAAATCATACGGCGCACGCGTGATGGTACATCGCCTGCCATGCCGAGGACGGCTTCCATTTCGTCATTGCCGACGGGGGCATTGGGCAAGAAGGCAGAAACGCGGTTGAGATAAACGTCTTTGAGTATGTTATTCGATGTCATGATGTGTTTGTCAAAATAATCAACCGATAAACCGTGCCGCGTAGTCGCAGCTTGCAGTCAACGGGATGTAGTGTGTTTCGGCGTATTCCATCAGTGCGTCCACCAGCAGTTTGGCAATGCCGCGATGACGGAAGTTGGGCGAGACCTCGGTATGGTTTATGTCCCAGCCGCCGTTGTGTTCGGTATAGCTGATGTAGCCTGCTTCCAAACCGTCAATATCGATTTGAAAGCGACGGCGTTCGGGGTAGTGGATAACTTCGGGCATGGAGTGCTTTCTGTATTTGAGGCCGTCTGAAAAGCAAGACTGTCGTCGGCCGTTGCTGCAAAACATTTTGGTCGTTTTCAGACGGCCTCTGCCAACGTCGGTGCGGCTTCCGGCGTCAAGCTTTAACCGCTTTGGCGAGTGCCGAAGCTGTCAGCATCTGCGTGCCGAACCAGCCCCAATAAATGCGGTGGTGCTTGATTTTGCCGCCTTCCAGTCGCATCACTTCCAAAATATCCACCTGATTGCCGTCGGGCGTCTGGCGCGGGTATTCCCACACCAGCGTATCGCCCGCAACGAAATAGCGGCCGTCCCGATACCAGCGCACCAAATCGTTGGGACGGCGGCGCGTACCTTCCTGTAAAAAACGCAGGATTTCGGCCTTGCTGCACAGGATGCCGCTGTCGGTATTCATAATTGCGGGCACCAGCGGGCTTTCAAATACGGCGTCGTCGGCATACAGCGCAATCAGCGCGTCGGTGTCGCGGTTTTTGGCATATTCGTGCCAGTCGCGGTAAATGCGTTCAAAATCGTCCATATACAGTCTCCTTACAGGTTGCCGCCCGCAATCCGATTCATCCGCCGGAAGGTTGGCCGTAATAATCCGCCAGTTTTTTCAGACGGCCTTTGAGCAGCGGATGCAGCAGTTTTTTCAAAATCACGCTGACAGGTAAAACCACCAAAATCATCGCCAATAAAAATACGATGTAAAAGCACAACAAGGCACGGCGCAAAAGTGGGGAAATACGGCCTGCAGCCATCAAAAGCTTGCCCCAGACGAAGAAGCTGCGGCCGGCGGCGCGTTCACTGAAAATCAGTTTTTCATTAACTGCCACTGCGCCCATGTTTTGAAACAGGGTTTCGTCCAAAGGCTGTTGGTTCAATAGTGTATCGCGCAATTTCGTACCAAACCGCGCCGCATCCGCCAATTCTTCTTCAGCAATGCCGGCGGAGGGCAGGGAGCGGAAGTAGCGCTTGTCGCCGGTCAGCATCCATGTGGGCGTGGTAATGAAACTAGCCGCGCTGTTGCAGGCATCGATTTTTACGATGTTGCCGATGAGTTTGGCGCCGTTTTGTTTCAGCAAAGATTTCATTTTTTCCTGCGCGCCCAGCCACATATTGCGGCAGCCGATAAGCGTAATGACCGGTTTGCCGTCCAGCAGCCGGCGCGTTTCTTCGCGTTGCAAAAAGGCGGTCATCGGTTGCGAAGGAGAGAGGAACCAAACGGTGTAGGCAATGACCACCACATCGTAATCTTCGGATGGAATTTGCGGCGGCAGAATCGGGGCGGGTTTTAAATGGACGGTTTCAGGAAAGGTATCGAAAAAACGCCAAAACGGCCACGGAAACGGAAATGCCTGTTCCGGTACGATATTGACGCAATCGACCTGTACGCCGGCTGTTTGCAACGGCGCGGCAAAATTTCGCGCCAGGCTGGAGAGCTGCCCCGTTTGCGAGTAATGCACAATCAGCACTTTTTTCATTATCTTCCCTGCAATGAGTAAGTTATGGTTGGTTTGGACGGTATTATATAGTAAACCGACCGGCCTTGAACTTTATTCATATTCAGAGACCTTTGCAAAAAAGTCCTTCCCCCAACAGCCGAAACCTAAACACAGGTT
>NZ_KV810249.1:0-17922 GCF_001812735.1 Neisseria sp. HMSC069H12 | reverse complement strand
TTGCCGGCAATATCTGAAGCGTTGACTACAGGTATAGAAAACGGCAGCAGAACAGCGGTTAAAACAAAAATGGATAAGTGTTTCATTATGTCGTATCCGTTAAAATAGAATGGCAAATAGAGGAGGATATCAAAGGCCGTCTGAACAACAGACGGCTTTAGGTCTATTAGAATTTTGGCATAGAGCAACCTTCTGTAACAACAATTCTGCATTGTAAAGCTCCACGTTTTCGACATTTTCTTAATGCCTCCGCTTCAGCCATACCCGGGTCGTTTATGCCAAAAAAAGCTGAACCATCTTTTGCTTGAGCAACGGCGATACAGCCGTTGCGAACCCAGGCTTGAACTTTACACGGTTTATTCGTTCCACCTTCTTCGCAGGTTTTAATGGCCAGCTTTTTTGCAGCCTCAAGTGAATCCATCTCAAGTGCACCACCTGATATACCTGTTTTAGGATTGATTGCCCATGCTCCGTATTTTGAAGGAACATTGATATTAACAATTTCCGTAGGTTGATTTTGTTGATACTGACGAGACGATGTACAGTTGGGATTGTAGCCATACTGACACAGCGCCGGATTGTTTTGCAATGCACCTCTGGTTACGGGATCAGCAGCATAAATATTAAGGCTTGTCAGTCCGAATAATACAAAAAGCAATTTTTTCATTATCAGTCCAATCTTTTGTTTCTTAGATATTTAATATTTGAATGTAAAAATACCAGATTAGGATGGCTTATTTCCTTTGCCAGGTTGTCCGGGTTGTTTCATGGCATCAGTAGATGTACTTCCTGTCTGCTGGATACCACCGGTTGTCCATGTATTTCGTGGAATTGAATCATAATTACCATTATTGGCTGCATTGCTAGCTCGATTCTGCGCATTATAATTAATCTGCCTACTTGCCCCACCATCCAAATGCGGTGGTACTTCTTGGCGACTTCCATTACCGATGACCGAGTAGGCGCTGAAGCTGCCCATCACACCGTTAAACCACATGCCTGCCATAGGCGGTACGGTAATCAGCAGGGTAGAGAGCATCAGACCCAAGCCCAGCTGCTGGGTAACGGTTTCCATAATGCCGGTAGTGCCGCCTTCGCCGATGATGGTTGCCACAAATTTTCCGACTGCCGCGCCGCCGAATAAGTTACCCACCAAGTCCATGGAAATCTCCGCCATGACGCCGAGCAAGACGCTGGAGAAGATGGTAGCCAATCCGAAGTATAGCCATTTTTGGAACAGCGGAGCGGTTCTTTTGAACAGAAGGCATAAAATAAAAATAGGCGCGAAACCGACAAACAGGGAAATCGCGATACGGTACATGATGAGCATGGTGCCTGCCACGACGGCTGGACCTGCCGTACCTACCCCGGCAAACCATTTGGCTTCGGAAAGCTTATCTTCCAGATGGTCGTCATCTGCTGTATCGATGGCAGAAAGGCTGGATAGGACAAGTTGAGTTGTTTTCAGGTTTAAGTCGATTTTACAGCCGGTAATATAGGAGGTCTGTTCGGTCAGACACTCGCTGCCGAAATCGTTACTACCATGCATAACTTGACTGATGCCATTGGCAAGATTATCAGTCAACACACGGACGCTAAAGCTGCTACCTAAGGAGACCCCAAGTGCAATGGCAATAACAACATAGTTTTTACCAAGGTTAAAAATAAATCCTTTGAGGCCTTCCTGACTCCGACCTGTTACGATCAGATAGCCCTGAACCATAATCCATAATGTCAGCAATGCCAAAACCATTGTAAGGGCGAGATTTAAGTTCTTAGATAAGACTACTTCGGTAAAGTAGCCGATTCGCGCATAAAGATAGTCGCGAATGCCGGTATAAAGGAGTAAATCCATCATAATGAGAAGAGCTTTCGATTAATTTTTGTAAAACAATGGGATGATTGATTTGTTTGGGCCGTCTGAAACCGATCCGGTTCAGACGGCCTTATACTCAATTGGATTTATAGATCGGTTTGGTTTTGCTTTCGATTTCTTTTCTATCATCAACTACGTCTTTTGCTTTTTCTCTAAAGCGATTCGTAGCTTCAGTCAGTTTGCCGTATGTAGTTACTTGAGTAATTTTTTTGTTTAAACTGCTACCGGTAAGCTGTTCTTTGGTCAGCATTTTGCGCATTGAGTTGTAGTATTCAATCTCTTTATCTAGGGTGTCAAGATTATTTTTGTACTGATAATATTTAGCCATTACGGCGTTTACTTGGATCTGTACGTTATTTTCGGCAGTCTCAGCCTTACCTGCCTTATTTGAGAAACTGAATCCAGGCATACCCGATATACCACCAAGAGCGTCTTTTTCTTTGGCCATACTACCTTGAGAAGAAACTTTGCTGTTGATTCTTTTGAAATCACCTTTGATTTCTTCATCGATTGTAACTAACAATTTGTACTTTTCTTCTTCCAGTTTAGTAATTTGTAGACAAAGTGTACCTGAAGCAGGGTTGTCACGTTGTATTGCTCTACATTTTTTTTTGCGTCGTTCAAACATACTCTTTACTTGAGTAGATTGTTTGACATTTGTATTTGCTCCACTAACATTGTCTAAGTATCCTCGAGACACACTGTCAAATCGAGCTTTCCAGTTCATCAATTGCTGTATCGCGTTGGTCATCGCTGCTCCATCAAATACCGGAATACCTGTTGCCGTTACGGATGTATTTCCCAGCATTCCTGCGCACACTAAAACTGCAGCCAGTTTTCTCATTGTGTTTTTCATTTGCTTACAATCTTTCTTAAATTAAATTATTTAAACGTATCCAAGTTTTTTTGTTTTTCAGTAAGGATCATCTGAAATACTTGCTGCTTTCAGACGACCTTTGAGTTTATTCGTCTATACGACTAATCCGCGTTGCGCATCACATTGGCGCTTGCTTTCTTACCAGAACCCTTACGTTCATCGTAGAAGGTCTGTAACCAATCCTCCGGTCTTACCGCATCGATGCCGACACCAAGACGTTCGGCCGTTTTCTTGATGATGCCGTCCATGATGTCGATGTTGTCGGTACTGGCGGAGATAACTGCTAATTCATCGTCAAATCCGCGCAGGTTGAGTTGGCATACTGCGGAAGCATGACCCTGTTTGACCAAGAAGCAGCGGCTGCGCTCATCCAAGCTTTTGACTACTTGAAATTCTGAGTCGGTCAGCTTCAGTCCATCGATGTAATCTTTTTTATCTGCATTTGGATTTGGCAGCAGTATCATGGTAGCTGTCTGCTCAATCAGAGCGGCGGAAATGTCGCTTTTGAGGGCGTCTTCTGGTGACTGGGTGGCAAAGATACCCATACCGTTTTGCTTACGGATGGTTTTTTGTTTGTTTTTGGCAAACTCTTTCAAGCCGCCTTCGCCATCAAGGATTTTCCAGAATTCATCCATGATGTAGATAAAGCGGCGACCATCGATAAGCTCTTCCATTCGATGGATAAGATAACCGATGACTGGATCGCGTACCTGTGGGTTTTCAATCACATCGGTGTAGTCGAAGCCGATGATGTTGGCACCACTGAAGTCGATTTTGTCCTGAGGGTTATCAAAGACCCAGCCGAGGCTGTTTCCACGAGTCCATTTGCGAATATTGGCATAGAGGGAATCGTCGCCAGTATTGGGCAGCGATTTTTGGAAGTTGGAAATACTGCGCAGTGCCATTGGGGTATCAAGCATGGCTCGGACGGCGCGCAGGATGTCGTCGTCTTCTGCTGCTGAATAGTGCGCCTTGCCACCTAACTGCTTCATAAGGCCACAGAGGAATTGGACATTTGCCTCTGTATTTTCGCATTGGAAGGGGTTGAAACCGGTCGGCTGACCGCTTTCCAGCGCCATATAAGCACCGCCGCAAGCTCTGACGAAGATTTCGGCACCACGGTCTTTATCGAAGAAGAAGATAGTGGGTTTGGGATCGTATTTTTGTACCTGGCTAAGGAGGAAGTTGATAAGGGCTGTTTTACCTGTACCGGACTTACCAATAACCATGGTGTTGGCAATGGCTTTTTCACCTTCGGAATCTTCACCTTCAAGGGTTGCATGGAAGTTGAAGTAGTAGGGCTGACCATTGGTTGTTTGAAGAACGGTAACGCATTGCCCCCATGGGTTGCCCTCACGTTTACCAACGGCAAAGTTGTGAAGAGGACAGAGGCCCAAGAAATTTAACGATGAGAGGTTGGCAATGCGGGTGCGGTAGTTCCAGTTGCCTGGAAGTTGGGCATAATATGCGGCGCAGACAGCCAAGTCTTCTTTAGTCGTTACAAAGCCTGCATTGGAAAGTTCGGCTCGGGCAGAGGCAATGTTTTGGGAAAGTTGCTCTTGGCTGTCGGCGTAGATAGCAAGGCTAAAATGGTAGCCGCCAAGGACAAAATTGCCAGATGCCAGCTGGTCCATTGCATGGTCGAGTTCTGCAATTTGGGTAAAGGATTTGTCGCCGGAAGAGATCATCATGCCACGAGTGCGCTCGAGGGTTTTCATAGCATCGTATCGGCTCATTGGGCTGAAGCTATGGGTGATGACGTATTCAACATCCAAATATTTGAGACCATTCAGTATCCCAGGGTAGGTACCATCAGGATATTCTTTAAGGTTGAGTATGGCCCCGTAGTGGTTTTTACCCTCAGGAGTACGTACGATATAGTCGCCGGTTTTGGAAGAAAAGAGATGTCGGCTGAGGGGTAAGTAGTTGTAAACTGGTGCAGGAAGTACGGGAACTGGCTCGTTAACGCGGTTAAGGATGTAACCGAAAAGTTCGAGGGTTTCAGAGAATACAGTCCCGTTTTTACCTTCGTACATACCAAGTCGGTATGGATGGTAGTCTTTGAGAACAGCTTCAAGGTTGGTTGCTAATTCGTTAAGTGTACCAATAGCTTGTTCCTGCTCGGCTTTGAGACGATCGATATTACCCGATTTATCAACGAATTTTTTGCCATCGACAACTGGGCGATAGATCATGGTCAAGTAAAGCTCGTTATTCATGAGCTTTTCTTGGGAGAGTCGAGAGAAATAACGATCAGAGAGGCTTTGGTTGAAAGACTCTTGAAATTCAGGACGTAAATCGATATTACGATGACGTCGAATGTCATGTACCCAAAAGGCGACATTTACGTAGTCGGGGGCACGCAAGGATTGGAGCAAACGGTTAAATGTATTGTGTTTGTGCTCAAGCTCCCATTCTTCACGACCTACGAAGGGAAGGCCGGCTAGATGCCATGTTGTCAGGTAATCTCCACCAGTGGTTTTAACAATGGTTGGAGAGACATGAGTGGATAGGGATACGAATTGACTGATTGATGCGTCAGGAGTAAACATTTTATTTGTTTTTTGTGTTGGAATTGTCCGACAGAAAAAAATATCTGTCGGACGTTTTGTTGTCATTGTTTGGGAGGATTGTTGCGGTACTCGTTAGGCGAGAAGCACCATGTGTCAGGAAACTCTTCTCGATTTCTGGCTTTAAGCCTAAATTTCAGGCGTAAGCCTAGAAAACGAAAAATCATGTCATCTCGCTTGGCCATCTGCCTCATAATCAGAATGATGAATGGGATGGTTAGCAAAAAAAACAAATTGAAGTACATTCCCATTAATAGTCCTGAGCCGGCTCCTATAAAGAAAGGTATATAGGGTACGCCGAGAAAGGTTGCCGGACGAGTACATCCTCGAAAAACGATGTTTTTTTGCATAATGAATAATTATGCGAAGAATTGCAATACTTGCATCATTGCTGAAGTTGTACCTGCAGAGCAGGAGTCTGCATTACCAACCAGCATTTTTGCGATTTGACCAGCTGCACCAATCAACACACCACCAATTAAAATAGGTGCGACATCGGAAATGCGTTTGTGAGCAAAAGCAATTTGGTAACCGGCAAAGATAATGGCGATGGTTACGACAGCGACAGACATCAAGTTCAATACGGTATGGATGTTTTTAATAAATTTACATGCACCACCAGAAGCTGAGGTGAAATCATCGGCTGCCATACCTACAGCTGGCGCTAAAAATGCTGCAGCAACAAAAGCTGCTGTTGCAACGTTTTCAGCAGTAAAGCGGGATTTTTTTTGGATCTGAGTGTTTTTCATTTGAAATTTCCTATGTTTATTACAGGTTGATGTGGAAAAAAAATCGTATTGTCTAAAAGACTGCTGCACTATCTGTATAAATATTGCTTGGTGCAGTGTTATTGTCTTGCAGGTTATGTCGGTTTTTGGAGACAGTGACCGGATATGATTGTGGATTAGTTGCGATTGTCGAATTTTGGCGGTTAGGCTGTTGCGCTGTCATTTGTACTATAGTGCGAGGAGCATTTGAGGTATTACTGATGACAGGGATAGCATTTTGTGGAAGAGTTTTTCTTCCTTGCCTCATGGATGAAAAAATTTTTTGCACATATCCATGCTTATATCCTGTTACAAAGTTGCCGGAATAATAGCAGCTGAAAGATTTTCCCCAGTCTTTCGCACGATTGTAGCATTCTCGCAATATATGAGAGCCAGCCTTAACGTTTGGGCATACTTGGAACGCATGTTCGTAGGAATGCAATCCGTATTTTTTCAAGTTGTATCGATTGACTTGAGCTAGTCCCAAGGAGAAGTTAAATCCTTTTTGTTCCAACATCTTGGCAGTAGCAACTGCTTCAGCTAAATTTTTTGGTTGTCTTTGTAGTCGGCCACCTACAACACCTATGGCATATGGATTACCTGAGGATTCAACTCTCACAACATGATGCATGACGTCATGAGGAACAGCTAAGTCAGTGCAGGAAAAAAACATGATAGTAGAGATGAAAATATGAATTTGTATTGACGCGAAATTTAGCACAGATTAAAATAATTCACAAGATTTTAATCAATAAAAATAACCAAGCGTAAATTGTCTTTCTTAACTTTTGGTTAAGGTGCTTTGGTTGTTACTACAGTTGTTTTATTAAGGTGCTATGTATGTTTCTTTTAAGAACGTTGTTGCTGTCTGTGGGTGTAGGCGTGCTAGTGGTGGGTTGCGCAAGCCAGTCTGCTCCAGATTTTCCAAAGTCATGGAAGCAATTAAATGAATTGCCAGATCAGGTAACTGAAATTCCTCTTGTTAGGCCCCATGTTTATCAAGTGACGCAACTTGATACGACTGTAAAAGGTTTGCTAGAGCGTTGGGGGGAAGAGGCAAAAATGCCTGTCGTTTATGACCATACGCTTGATTTTACATTGTATAAGAAGGTATTGACTATACGAAATACCAATCTTGAAAATGCGTTAGGTGAATTATCCAAACTCTATGAGGATCGTGGAATGGTTTTCTACATTCAGAATGGTGTCATTATGGCGCATAAAAAAATGGGGGCTGCTGTAAAAAACAGCGAAAAGAGAAAGCATGAGAAATCAGTAAAAACTGATGTTAAATCTCAAAACTAAAATGGGAATATATGTTTAACTCAAATAAAAATACTACTAATGATAAAATCCAAAAAGCTGTCAAAAAATCTTTGGATTTCGAAACGACTCTAGTCGATATCCGCAAGAAAAGTGAGAAAAGGGCATGGGTAGTTGCCGGTGTTGCTACTTTTTCTTCTTTGTGCTTGCTCGGGGGGTTATTTTATATCTTGCCGTTGAAAGAAAAAGAACCTTATCTTGTCATGGCTGATATTTATACAGGACAGGCAACAGTTGCCAAGTTGGCTGGTAATTGGAATAATTTCGATATTACTAAAAATGAGGCGGTAAATAAGAGTAATATTTCTCACTTTATTATTGCTAGAGAATCTTTTGATAGCCAAATTATTTATGATAATGACTGGGCTACAGTTTATTCTATGTCGGTGGCAGGAGTATCAGATAGCTATCGTAACTTAATGAATAAAAGTAACCCGAATAGTCCATTTAATCTTTACGGGTCAACTCAGTCAATTCGCGTTAAAATTTTAAGTATCGTTCTTAATAATAGCGGAAAGGCTGATGGTCGTGATGCCAGTGCGACAGTCAGATTCCAAAGATTTTTATTGAATAAGAGTACTGGTATATCAAGATTCATAGATAGTAATGTTGCTACTCTGACCTACACTTATAACAGTAATTTGAAGATGGATGAAAAGTATAGGTTAAAAAATCCTCTAGGATTCCAAGTGTTGTCTTATCGTGTTGATCCTGATGCTAGTGAATCAGCTATTCAAGATTTATCCTCGGATTATCTTTCCGTAGGAGCATTGTCTGAAAGTCAGTCTCAGCAACAAATGCAAAGTACTCCTCAGTCAGAAGCTCCTACATCTTTAGACAATAATGTTTCTGGTACTTCTCCTATATCTGTTGAAAGTGGGAATTAATAATGTTAAAAAAAATGTTTTTAGCGACAGCAGTATCGTGGTTGTTGCAAGGAAGCGTCTATGCTGCAGCTATTCAAGAGTATACGTTTCAAGAAAATATGACATATCCAGTTCATACTGCACAGGGTGTAGTTACACAAATTGAACTTGATTCTCGTGAAAAGGTTAAAGATTTTGGTGCAGGCCTAAGCGGTGGATGGGATTTGGTACGTAGAGAGAATGTATTTTATCTGCGTCCAAAGTCTGATGCAGTTGATACTAATCTTATTGTTCGTACCCAGGCTCACCAATATATTTTTGAGCTTAAAGTTTTAAAAAATGTTGTTGGTAATTTGGCAGAAGCCTCAGACAAGGGGGTAAATTATCAAGTTAAATTCAGATATCCCGATTCTACAGATTTTAGTCTTCGTGCTAGTACTTTGGCTGGTTATAGCCTGAAATATGATTCTTCTAAAACTTACAATACTAATTATGATGTGGCTGTAAGTGACACATCTCGTTGGCTAGTTCCTTTAAAGGTCTATGATGATGGTAGATTTACCTATATTCACTTGAATAAGGGTAAATTCACAGGTGATTTTCCTACCATTTATGGCCGGAAATCTGAGAAAGGAACCGAGTTTGTTTTAAACAGTAATGTTGAGGGTAGTGTAGTTATTGTCCATGGGACTTATCCATTCTTAGTTTTGAGACATGGAAATGATGTAGTTGGATTAAGGAGAAATTAAGAATGTCTGATAAGCTAAATAATGAATATCACAAAGATAGTGAATCATCACAAAACTTATATTCAAGTCAATACGAGCAAGAACAACTAGCGGGACTTGAGGAGAATGCTCCTCAGCTAAATGCCCCCGTTGATCGTACAGTCAACAAAAAAGCTATTGCATTTATTGTAGCTGCGGGTTTTGGGCTGGCTGGACTAGGTGCATTTGCCTACCATCAATTTAGTGGCTCTGAGGAAGCCCCTCCTCCAGAACGTCCTCAGGTGGTTACTGTTCCAGATTTACCTGCTCCGGAGCCTCAAGCTACTCAGATACCTCCGGTTGACTTAGTGGAAGAGCAGATGACTGATCCAGAGAGTTCTAAAACTACCGAATCTGTTACGCCACCAATAGAAACACTATCTCCACCGATAATAGATACCCCTCCGCCTATAATTCCTAATATTCCCGTGCAGCCTGCGGATATGTATGCCAACACGGATTCTAAATTTGTTGAAGATGGGGAGGCTGCTCAGAAAGAATCGGGAGCAGGCATAGCTCAAGCTAATGCTGTCCGTTATATGCATAACAGGGATAAATTACTTTTGCAGGGTACTTATTTACGCTGTGTATTAGAAACTAAAATTGTTTCTGAAGTAAAAGGGTTTACATCTTGTATCATCACTGAGCCTGTATACTCTGCCAGTGGAAAATATCTCTTGTTGCCGAAAGGTTCGAAAGTAATGGGACAATATGGTTCCAGTAATCCTACTGGCCCGCGGATGGAGGTCATTTGGAATCGAATCATAACACCAGAAGGCGTTGATGTAACACTAGAATCCCCTGGAGTAGATAATCTTGGTGCGGCTGGCCATGTTGGTAAATTTAAGTCTCATTGGGGATCACGTTTGGCATCGGCTTTATTGATTAGTATGATTTCAGATGCTTTTAAATATGCTGCTACTGAATATGGTCCACAAGGACAAACAGTTACAACCAACACATCGACTACCACTAATCCTTACGAGAGTGATACAGCCAATACATTGAAGCAACAGGCTATCAGCCAGCTTGAGCGAAATAATGCTCGTCCTAATACAGTAACGATCAACCAAGGGACCTTGATTAATATTTATACTGCCCAGGACATTGATTTTAGTTCGGTTATGCAGTAATTTTAAAGGGCCGTCTGTTTTTTTCAGACGGCCTAATCATTATGTGTTTATCATAAAGGATAATTGCTGATAAAGCCTCTCGTCCTACTATTATCTATAGTTCTATTGCCAGCTGTATCCCTAAGAGTTTGTATAGAGCAGTGTGCATAAGTATTATCAAAAAAAGCAAAAAATATTTAGTTCAAACATACAGTGAAACTGCCAAGGATAGTACTAAAAGAGAGTGATAAATTTCATAATACACTCATCACTTTAACCTTAGGCTATCTGAAAACTAATATCTTCACTAGAAAGCTAAAATAATCTATTACTTTGACTTACAGGTATTGAAATGACTCTAAAAAACAAATCTATTATTACGGTAGTTTTACTATTAATTTCTTTCATATTAGGCTGTTACCTTTCAGGCTTTATCCTGCTGCAATGGTTAGGCTTAGATAAAACTCCCTTACTACTTACAACATGGTTCAAATATTATAATACGCTGGATATTCCTCAGGTTGCCAAATATTCACTACAAATTAAAACATCAGGAATTGTTGGATTTGGTTTTACTTTTCTGATTGGTCTGCTTGGTTTAATTCCTATTTGGCGTACAGCTTCCCAAAGTCTTCATGGGGAAGCACGATTTGCCGGGATGGCTGATTTGACAAAAGCAGGATTTTTCAAACAAACGGATACTTCAATTGTCGTCGGTAAATACAACGGCAAATTGTTACATTACAATGGCCAGCAATTCGCATTGTTGGCAGCACCAACACGTTCGGGTAAAGGTGTCGGTATCGTTATTCCGAACCTGTTAAGTTATAAAGGATCGGTAGTTGTTTTGGACATCAAACAGGAGAACTTCAATTTAACTAGCGGCTACCGCAAAGAAGTATTAGGTCAGGAAGTCTATTTGTTCAACCCGTTTGCCGAAGATGGAAGGACACACCGTTGGAATCCGTTTACCTATGTTTCTTCTGATCCTGACCAGCGAGTATCGGATTTAATGTCGATAGCTGCAATGCTATATCCTGATGGAGATAGCCGTGATAAGTTCTGGGTAGCGCAGGCAAGAAATGCGTTTTTGGCGTTTTCACTTTATTGTTTTGATGAGCATGAAGCAATGGCTGACTTTTCTGTGGAGGGCAAAGAAAATGAGCCAGCTTGTACATTAGGGAAAATATATCGCCTTTCATCAGGTAATGGAACAGAGCTCAAGGAGTATTTTACATCTTTATCACAACAACCATATCTCAGCGAGGCTACAAAAACTGCTTTTTCCGGTTTAATCTCTCAGGAAAAAGAAACCTTTGGTTCTATCATGGGTACGTTTAAAGAACCTCTCAACCCATGGATTAATCCCGTCATTGATGCCGCCACTTCCGCTGATGATTTTCTGTTGACTGACGTACGTAAAAAGAAAGTGACTGTTTATATCGGCATTCTTCCTAACAAACTTGCTGAATCAAGAGTCATTGTTAACCTCTTTTTCTCTCAACTTATCAACCAAAATACGAAAGAGCTGCCTCAGGATAATCCAGATTTAAAACACCAATGTATGTTGTTAATGGACGAATTCACAAGTATCGGTAAAGTTGAAATTATTGCTCATTCTGTCAGCTATATGGCAGGTTACAACATTCGCCTATTTCCGATTATCCAATCAGTTGCCCAGCTGGATGCTGTTTATGGCAAAGAATATGCGCGTACTATTATCACTAACCATGCTTTGCAAATCATCTATACACCTAGAGAACAGCAGGATGCAAACGAATACTCTGAAATGCTGGGTTATACCACAGTGAAAAGAAAAAATGTCAGCCGTGGACGCGAACGTAGTGTCTCAGAAAGCGAAGAACGTCGAGCACTAATGCTGCCGCAAGAGTTAAAGGCAATGAGCCAAGATAAGGAAATTATCCTTTACGAAGGTATGTCGCATCCGGCGCAAGTGGGGAAAATCCGTTATTACCAAGATGGAACATTTACCAAACGACTGATGGGGGCGGTGAAAGTTACCTCATTAAAAGGAAAACGGTAATAGTAATAAAAGTCCAAGGCCGTCTGAAAATGAAATGTGCAGAATGACTAAAAAGGAATTTATATGAAACTATCAGTGATTACAGCCATATTAACTGTATGCTTGGTGACTTCCTGTACTCCACAGATTAGTAATAACAATATTAAGGATTCTTCTAAGACACAGAATATACAAAAGGGAATAACTATGGAACAGGTACGCGATCGTTGCCGAGGTATGTTGCACAAAGTAGAAAATCGGGATGATCTAATTAAGCAGATGTATGATACGGCCTTTAAAGATGACTGCCTGTATGCAATGTATACGCTAGAATTAGAAAATATTTGGAAAATCCCGGTTGTGGAAGGTTATGTCAATAATCATTTCGAAAATTTTGCTTCTCCTATCGGATTGTATGTGGCAGTACAATATAGTTCATATCAAACCAGTTTCATTATTTTACCGACCAAACAATATTTCAAAGAAAAAATAAGTATTTTCCCAGAAAACAGATTTCCCGACTTTTTACCGAAGCCTAAGGAGAAAGAAATGCCTCCTGAGTATGGGGATTATTATCCAAGACGTGAAAGTGACCCAATTAAAGAGCTGGTTGATTACTACTGGCGTGAAAACGGTCGTGAAATAATTGCAGCAAATAACGGTTCTGGAGCAATTACATCATTTACTTTTTATAGTAATACAGAAATGAGCCCGATGGGTTATTGATACTGAGACTAATATATTATGACTAAATTAAACGAAAAAGCAGAAACTCAATTAAAAATATTGGGTTTCCATAAAACAAAAACACAATTCAATCCTACTATGTCAGAATTGGACAGGATAAAGGCAAATTATGAGCTGGTTAGACAGATTAATCAGTTTAGCAGTAAAGGACAGAGTTTTTTCAAAGTCACAAATAGTAAGAGTAATGCGTATTATGAGCCTAACGATAGAAACATCTATTTCCGACCAGGAACAGAGTATACTACTGCCACAGCAGTAGCCCATGAAATAGGACATGGATTGGGTAAATATCAGGCTAAATCTGCTAGTTACTATAATACTGCTAAAGCTTATGCTCAAGCACGAGGCTATGGAGAAGCAGAGGCTATCTTTAATGAAGCACGTATGATTGCTTATGAAGAGCGAAATAATGGAAGTGCTTATAGTACTCAAATTAGCGGTAATCTTTATCCTTATATCAAGGGTAAATCTTTCGAGCAAGTTAAGGATTTGATTGCTCGCCAAAATATGTATGGTATGCGTCCAAATTCAGAAGAAAATGGATCTATTAAATTGAGTTATTACGAAAAAGATATTTATTACTTTCTGAATAACCGTACTAATTTTGCCAAAGACTTTTCTGAGGCATTCTTAAAACCGGAAGATAAACAAGTATTTGTTAAACATATGGCAAATTATGACACTTTTGGAAATAAGGGCAACAATAAAATTGTTGCTGATGGATCATATAGCCGTGATAGTTTATTAATAGGCAGGGCTAAGACTTATTTAAAAAGTGGGGCATATATGTATGGAGATGCCGGAGATGATGTTCTAAAAGGTACTAATCAAAATGATATTTTATTAGGCGGTAGTGGTAATGATGTATTAATTGGTGGTAATGGTAATGATATTTTAGCCGGTAATTCTGGAAGAGATAAATTGTTTGGTGGTAAAGGACATGACAAATATCGTGCTGACAATTTAGATATTATCCGAGATTCAGACGGCAAGGGTGAAGTATCATTGAATGGCTATATATTACAGGGTGGTGTACGTGATTTATCTCAGCCAAACCGTTTCGTTTACCGTAGTGCTGGAATGGTATATGAATGGGATAGAAATACGGGGACATTAGATGTAAATGGTCTTAAAATTGAAAATTTCAAAAATGGGGATTTAGGCATTCATTTACAAGAAAAGAAAACAGGCCAATATAGTAGTGGTGTCAGAGATAGTAATAGTATTAGATTACATTCTGCTACAGGAATAGAGAGTACTAAGATTTACATCAACCTAAGAGCAACATAGCGCATGCTCCTGTTCCTGGCGATTGGGATAATATGCAATCTGTGAAGCCTTTAAAGTTGGAAGCTATCCCACAACATGCTCAAAATATCTATCAGCAAAGTAAACAAATTTTTACTGAATTCTGTAATAAAAAGGATATTAGCTACGATGAAAGAAGCTTAGATAATATTGCTATGGCATTGGCTGCTGAAGGATATGCAAATAAGATGCGAGGGGCTTCTTTAATCAATATCAAAGAGAATGGTCAGATTCTTATTGGTGACAAGGCTCCTGAATTAAGAACTGCTTCTGTGGATATGCAAAAAGCTGCAGTTACACCGATAGAGGAAAGTCTTATAAAGGTACAGGTAACAGCTCAGCAATTTGAATTAGAAACACAGCAAAAACAGTTGGCACAAGTACAAGCGCAGGGAATATAGGTGTTTCTCAATCTCGAATGAAAAGCTTCCTCAAGTTTTAAATTTCATTATAATTGTATATTTTAAATCAATTTATTTTAACTATGGATGAATTAAACTCAACAATTTCAGCGGATTTCTTAGATTATCAATATGAAGTATTGGGAATTACCTCTTTCTTAAAAGATCCTGATGTGACTGAGATTTGTATTAATAGACCAGGGGAGGTATTTTTAGAAACCTCTCAGGGATGGAAAAAGGTAGAAGTAAATACGCTAAACTTTGATAGGGCACGTCAGTTCTGTACTGCTGTTGTTAATGAAAGTAATACTGGTCAGCGAATTACAGAAGCGGAGCCGATGGTATCGTTGACATTTCCAACAGGACAACGTGCCCAATTTGTGATTCCTCCTGCCTGTGATGCAGGAAAAGCTTCAATTACGATCCGTTTGCCATCAAAACATACAAAAAGCTTAAGTCAGTATAGTAAAGATGGTTTTTTTAGTCAGATTATTGAGTTAAATGGAGAATTATCTCCTCAAGATAAGGAATTAGTCGAACTGAAGAACAATCGGAACTACGAAGAATTTTTTAAAAAAGCCGTTGAATATAAAAAGAATATAGTCGTTTCAGGTGCAACTGGTAGTGGTAAGACTACTTTTATGAAAGCATTGGTTAATCACATTCCTTTAAGTGAGAGACTAATCAGCATTGAGGATGCTAGGGAGCTATTTATTCCTCATGAAAATGTAGTTCATTTGCTTTACTCAAAAGGTGGACAAGGTAGTTCAAATATTACGGCAAAAAGTTGTATGGAATCCTGTCTGCGTATGAAGCCGGATAGAATTATTCTAGCAGAGCTACGTGGTGACGAATCATTTTATTTTATTCGAAATTGTGCATCTGGACACCCGGGATCTATTACAAGTTGCCATGCTGGTAGCACAGAACAAACATGGGATCAATTGGCATTAATGGTAAAAGCATCACCAGAAGGAAGTGGTCTGGAGTTTGAAGTTATTAAAAACCTGCTTAGGCAGACCATTGATATTGTTGTGCACATTAAAGCTCATGCTGGACAACGTTATATTACGGGTATTGATTTTAATCCTATCAAAACTTAATGTTGAAGATGACGCAATTGAAGCAATATATCATTGGATGATACAGAATGTGTGAAACATGCAAAGCAACTGTAGGCTTATGTTGTTAAGGTTGTGATATTAATGAAGGTTTAAAGGCTGTCTGAAAATCTTTCAGACGGCCTTTTCTTTTAAGCAGCTAAGGTTAAATAATCCTGATTTAAAAAACCTTCTTAAATTCCCTTTGACATTCCCCATCTTTCCTGCTAAAATTCGTTCAAATGTTTAAACGTATAAACTCAAGAAGCCGAATATGCCGCAGCAAACCATGAATTTAATGCGCGAGTGCACTCCTATTTTTACCGTGTTGGGCGATGAAAACCGCCATCAAATCCTGCGCGTGCTGTGGGAACACGGCAGGATGAATGTGAATGAGCTGACCGAGCATCTGCATCTGTCGCGCCCTGCGGTGTCACATCATTTGAAAATTATGTTGCAAGCCGGTGCGGTGGCGGTGGAACAGGTCGGCAAAGAGCGGTTTTACAGTATTGCCATGGCGGATGCGGTGGCGAAGTTGAAACAGCTTGCCGATTTGATGGCTCAAAATTGCCCGCTTTCAAAATAGGGTTATCCGTTAACCCTTTAATTTTTACCTGAATACGTTTACATTTTTAAACTTATCAACTTAAAGGAACGATTATGTTATTCACGCCATTCGCTTTTCAAAACGGCAAAACCGCTAAAAACCGTATCTTCAAATCCGCCATGGAAGAGCAACTTGCCCAAAACGACCAGCCGTCTGAAAAACTCGTCCGCCTGCACGGCACTTGGGCGCAAGGCGGCGCAGGCGTTTTGGTAACGGGCAATGTGATGGTCGCTGAAAGCGGCAAAGGTTTGATAAACGATGTGGTGATTTCAGACGACCGCGGGCTTGAGATGCTGAAAAAATGGGCGAAAGCCGGCACGCAAAACGACACGCTGCTCATCATGCAAATCAATCATGCTGGCAAACAGTCACCTGCGGTAGTCAATAAAACGCCGCTTGCGCCGAGCGCTGTACCATTGGTAGGCATGGATGGCTTTATCAATCCGCCGCGCGAATTGACTGCCGATGAAATCAACGGGCTGATTCAACAATTCGTACAAACCGCCAAAATTGCCGAACAGGCAGGCTTTTCAGGCGTACAAATTCACGCCGCGCACGGATATCTCATCAGCCAATTCCTCTCGTCGCACCACAACCGCCGCCAAGACCAATGGGGCGCATGCCGGTTTAACCGCAGCCTATTTATTTAATAAAGGTCGTCCGGCTAAATCGGTTTTCACCATTCATAATTTTTGGAACAAGGCACAAGAACAAACACAGTTACAATCACAACAAAAATTCCAACAAGATTTGGTGGCTGCAGTTCAAGCTCAAGATGAGAAAAAAGTGAAAGAAGCGATTGAAACATTTAATCAATCAGTAAAAGATACAATTACAAGCTTAGATGCATTAGATGTAAAAGCAGAATCAATTAAATCTATCAAAGAGCAAACCAAAAATGTATTAAGCTTGGCGAGTGGTTTATTGGTTGATCAAGCTAATATGAGTTTCACTAACCCGACACAAACACCGGAGCAACAAAAAGCTTATGCTGAAAAAGCTGAAGTATTAAGAAATGCAATGGCCGAGTTACAAAAACAAAGTGTCGAATTAGAACAAAAATTTAATCCTGCACCGGTCGCAGCGCCGGCACAAGACGCAAAATAATATTCTGACTTATTTATCTAAAAATAAATCGCCTTATTGTTCCGCAGTAAGGCGATTTTTTATATGAAATATACCTTGAAAAATTACCGCACTTTTTGGATTTAATTAGAAAAGTGCGGTGAGTTTTCTGTCAGTTTTTTCCGAAACACTCCTTTGATTTGTGTTGGGGTATATGTCGTGCTAAGATTCGAGCTCTGTTTAATTAAAAACGAGGATAAAATAATGGAATTCAAGCTTAATAAACTTACATTAGTTTTATTATCAGCTCCGCTTATTGCTAATGCGAGTATCACTCATAACGGAACCAACGTTCTGCCTAGTGGCTTAGCTACAAGCATCACGGATAATCAAGAGCATACTATAAATGGGTTTTTAACCATTGCGGAGGGGGGTAAAACAACCCCTGCAGGGCAAGCAAATGGTGAAATGACCATTGATAATGTGTAGAAATTAGTAGAGTTGTTTACAGTA
>NZ_KV810248.1:0-63495 GCF_001812735.1 Neisseria sp. HMSC069H12 | reverse complement strand
TGGTGTAAACAACGCAACGTTTTCCTACATTTTTCCTGTTTTTGTGACAAAATCTGATTTATACCAATATTTATTATAGTGTAGGTCGAACGAATTAGTTTCTATGCTAAAATTTTTAAGCTGTTTATATAAAACAGTGATTTAAACTAAAACTAAGGAAAGACAGAACATGAACAAATTACTGATTGCCGTAATGATGATGGCTGGTTTGACAGCTTGTTCCCAAGAGGCTAAACAGGAGACTCAAGAGGCTGCTCAAGCCGTTGCATCTGAAGTTAAAAACGAAGTTGCTTCTGCTGCCGATGCTGCTGCGTCTGCCGCTCAAGAAGCTGCCGATAAAGCCGAAGCTGCTGCCAGCAAAGCAGAGGAAGCCGCTAAACCTGAAGAAGCTGCCAAGCCTGAAGAAAAAACTGAAGCGCCTGCCGCTGACGCCAAGCCTGCAGAATCCGCCAAAGTGGACGGCAAAGCTGTTTTTGAAGCGAACTGTAAAGCATGCCACAGCGGCTTGATTCCCGGCGCTCCGGCTGTAGGCAAAAAAGAAGACTGGGCGCCTCGCATTAAACAAGGCAAAGACACCTTGCACAAACACGCCCTCGAAGGCTTTAATTCCATGCCTGCCAAAGGCGGCAACAGCAGCTTGAGCGACGACGAAGTGAAAGCCGCAGTTGACTACATGGCCAACGAATCCGGCGCTAAATTCTAAATCATGCTGATTGAAACGCACCTTGTTACAAGGTGCGTTTTTTATGGGCAGGCGGATGAAAGTTGAAATAGGGCCGATAAACGGGCAAAGGCCGTCTGAAACATTTTATTTTGAAGCACAATCGGCTAAAATCAGGCGAATGATTTTATGCAGGAGCAAACCATGAGCAATCAACACGACAACGTAGATGCCGGCGAAATCGCCAAGTTCAGCCAAATCGCCGACAAATGGTGGGATAAAAACGGCGAATTCAAGCCCCTGCATGACATCAACCCCTTGCGCCTCGACTATATCGACGGCTATGCCGGATTGGCAGGCAAACGCGTGTTGGATGTAGGCTGCGGTGGCGGGATTTTGTCGGAAAGCATGGCCAAACGCGGCGCAGAACACGTAACCGGCATCGATATGGCGGAAAAATCCCTGCAAACCGCCGTTGCCCATGCTGCCAGCCAACATGTTGCCAATATCGATTACCGCTGCATCCGCGTCGAAGACCTCGCCGCCGAGCAGCCGCACAGCTTCGATGTGGTAACGTGTATGGAAATGATGGAACACGTTCCTGATCCGGCCGCCATCGTTCAAGCATGTGCGAAACTGGTCAAACCAGACGGCATGGTGTTTTTCTCCACCATTAACCGCAATCCCAAATCTTATCTGCATCTGATTGTCGGCGCGGAATATCTGTTGAAATTTGTCCCCAAAGGCACGCACGACTGGAAAAAATTCATCACGCCGGCAGAGCTCGCGCGCATGTGCCGCCAAGCCGGATTGGATACCGTCGGCAGCAAGGGCATGACCTACAATTTGTTGAGCGGCCGTTATTCCTTGTGCGACTCGACCGAAGTCAACTACATGGTGGCCTGCCGTCCGGCGTAAGGTTACACGGATAAAGCACACGAACTTGCCCGATATTTGAAACGGTATGTCGAAAGCAGCTCGATGCAAATATCGGTAAAGCAAATCAGGCCGTCTGAAAAGAAAAAAGGCATGTGCGATACATGCCTTTTTTGTATGTGGGTCGTACTCGTTATTCCGTCCAAGACGAATACGGATGTTTGCTCAAATACGCATTGGTGAATTTTCCGTCTGCCGTGATTTCCTTGCCCAGCCAAGACGGTTTGGGAAACTCGGTATCTTCAGACGGCAATTCGATTTCCGCCACAATCAAGGGCGCATTGTCGCCGAAATATTCGTCGATTTCATACACAAAGCCTTCAAATTCGACACGATAGCGGTATTTTTCCATTTTAAACGGGCACATATCCGCCATCATCGCTTGCGCGTGAGCCAGCGGAATTTCGTATTCAAATTCGCTGCGCGTCATGTCGGAAATATAGCCTTTCAGGGTCAGCCAGGCTTGCGAACCGATAATCCGCACACGGATGGTGCGCTCTTTTTCCACGCTCAAATAGCCCTGTTGCAACACCAGCGGCTCGCCTGCCGCTTCGCGCCAACTGTCATCCGCCAGCAAAAAGCGGCGTTCGATTTCGACCGTCATGAATTCTTTCCTTATTTACCAAACAGGCCGTCTGAAGATCAAAACGGCTTGAAAACCACCATATAAAGCGCGGCCACCATCATTAAAACGGGGAGTTCGTTGAATACCCGATACCAGCGGTGCGAATACACATTGCTGCCGTTTTGAAAACGGCGCAGCAGCAGGCCGCAATAAAGCTGATAAGCCAAGAGCAGCAGGCCGCACAATAATTTAACCGCCAGCCAGCCGTTGCCCCACCAATTGTTGACAAAGCCGATGGCCGCGCCGAATATCAGCGTTCCCCAGCCCAAAGGTGACATAAAGCGGTACAGCCGCCGCGACATATCCGTCAGCCGTACATATTCCGCGCTGCCGGGTTCCAATTGCGCCAGATTCACATAAATCCGCGGCAGATAAAACAGTCCGGCAAACCAAGAAATCACAAAAAACACATGCAGCAGCTTAAACCACAAATACATTTCAGACGGCCTCAACACCTAAAACCATTATTTTATCCGCAATACGGCCCGAGCCAAAACAAAATAGTCAAAACAATCCGATTTAGTGCGTCGCAACAATGTGTTGCAGGCACAAATTTACCCAAAAGCCAAATTGTAAATTTCGCAACAATATGCAAGTTGGGATATGCATGATGCAAAAAACTTGTTAGAATTCTATGCTATTTAATTATAAAAACATTATGGACGGAAAACATGAAACAATTCGAAATCAGCAACAGCGTCAGGAAAGAGCTTAGCAACTACCTGAATACGCACAATCTAAACCTCAAAGCCGCCATGGACAACGAAACAACCAATGGCGAAGTCGCGGCCATCGTTCACGCAGGATTGCCGGCGATGATTCGGAAAATCTATTCTTTGGAAAAAATGAAAACCTTTTTTTGGACGAAAAAAGATTTGATGATGGAATTTATCAATATGCGCTTGGACGCCGGCGATAAAAAGGGCAAAAACTAATTTTAGCGTTGGGCAGGGGAGATAGGGGTTTGAAATGTGGACTTCTGTTTTCCTCGAAGTCTTGTTAGGGACAGGGCTTACTTATTGTTCCTAATCAGTTTTGGCAACCGAAAGGCCGTCTGAAATTCAAATGATAGGGCATGGGGAACATGCCCTGTTTTTATGGGTGGCTTGTTTGCATTGGGAAAATATTGAGCTTGGCAACTGTTGCGACTTTCCGCACTGGGTGGTTTTATCGGCTGAATGGTTTTATATTTGTTTTGCTGAAAATATTGAATGGATTATAAAAAGGCCGTCTGAAACATTTCAGACGGCCTTTAGCGTTGAATCAGCAATTAAAATCGCGGATTTTCAAATCAAGCTGCGTTGTCGAAACCGCTGTGGCGGAGCAGGGCATCCAGGCTTGGTTCGCGGCCGCGGAAGGCTTTGAAGGATTCTGCTGCGCTGCGTGAACCGCCGACAGCCAGTATTTCTTTCCAGAAGCGGCGGCCGGTTTCGGCAACGTCGTCGCTTTCTTCAAAAGCGGCGTAAGCATCTGCACTCAAAACTTCCGCCCATGCGTAGCTGTAATAGCCTGCGGCGTAGCCGCCGGCGAAGATGTGGCTGAAGCTCAAGGCGAAGCGGTTGTATGCCGGCGGTTGGGTCACGGCGACTTCTTGACGCACCTTGTCCAAGATTTGCGGCCATTCTTTCAGACGGCCTTCATCTTCCTGATGGTAGATTTCCATGTCGAAGAGGGCAAATTCCATTTGACGGACGAGGAACATACCGCGTTGGAAGTTTTTAGCCGCGTGCATTTTGTCAAACAGCTCTTTCGGTAATACCGCGCCGGTTTCTTCGTGCGAGGACATTTGCGCCAATACGTCGTATTCCCAAACGAAGTTTTCCATGAATTGGCTAGGCAGCTCGACCGCGTCCCATTCGACGCCGTTGATGCCGGATACGCCCACTTCGTCAACCTGGGTCAACAAGTGGTGCAGGCCGTGGCCGGTTTCATGGAAGAGGGTGATGATTTCGTCGTGGCTCAAACGCGCTTCTTTGTCGCCAACCGGCGGGGTGAAGTTGCAGACGAGGTAGGCGGTCGGCAGTTGCAGCGTACCGTCGGCGAAACGGCGGCGGCCTTTGTAGCCGTCCATCCATGCGCCGCCGCGTTTGCCTTCGCGTGCGTACAAGTCCATGTAAACGCCGCCGATGGTTTGGCCGTCTTGTTTCAGCTCGAAATAGCGCACGTCTTTGTGCCAAACGGGGGCTGTTTTTTCAGCCAGCTCGATGCCGTAGAGTTTTTTGATTTGGGCAAACAGGCCTGCCAATACTTTGCTGATAGGGAAGTATTTTTTCACTTCGGTTTCGCTGAAGGCGTATTTGGCTTGGCGCAGTTTTTCGGCGGCGTAGCTCAAGTCCCAAGATTGCGGATCTTCGATATTCAGGCTTTCGCGTGCAAAGGCTTTGATTTCGGCAAAGTCTTTTTCGGCAAACGGTTTGGCGCGGCGGGCAAGGTCGTGCAGGAAATTCAGAACCTGTTCGGGCGTATCCGCCATTTTGGTGGCCAGCGACAGCTCGGCGTAGTTTTTGAAGCCGAGTAGTTTGGCGGTTTTCAGCGCGTTTGCAAGCGTTTGTTCGACGTTGGCTGTGTTGTCGAATTTGCCTTCGTCAGCCAATTCGCTGGCACGGGTAACGTAGGCGCGATAGATTTGTTCGCGCAGTTCGCGGTTGTCGGCGTATTGGATAACGGCGAGGTAGTGCGGAATCTGCAGGCCGATTTTGTAGCCTGTTTTGCCTTCGCTTTGTGCGGCGGCGGCAAACATGGCGATGGAGTCTTCGGGAATGCCGGCAAGTGGTGCGGCATCGTCAAAGTAAATGCCGAAAGCGTCGGTCGCGTCTTGGACGTTTTGTGCGAATTTGGCACCCAGTTGCGCGCCTTCGGTTTGCAGTTGCGCCAGTTCTGCCTGCTGTTCGGGCGGTAATTCGGCACCGCTGAGGACGAAATCGCGCAAGTCGTGGTTGAGCTTGGTTTGTTGCGCCGGGGAGAGGGTGTCGAATTCGGCAGAGTTTTTGATGATTTTGAAGCGGTTGTACAACTCGATGTCTTGACCGATTTCGGTGAAGAAGATGGTGATTTCAGGCATCAATTCGTTGTATACGGCACGCAGCTCGGGCGTATCGACCACGGAGTTGAGATGGGAAACCACGCTCCAAATGCGGCCGACGCGTTCGGTAATGTCGGTCAGTTTTTCGACGGTGTTGGCCCAGTCGGTGTGCGTTTGCGCTTTGATGGCGGCGATTTGTTCGCGCGCTTCGGCAATGGCGGTTTGCAGGGCGGGTTTGATGTCTTCGGTTTTGATTTGGTCGAAACGGGGTTCTTCGCCCAAGTGGAGCAGGACGTTGTCGCTCATATGGTTTCTCCTGAATAAGATGGATTCAGACGGCCTTGTGGCCGTCTGAAAAGAAAACGATAGACGTTATATGGTGACGGACAGGCAGAATTAAAGTGTCCCGCCTGCCTATCGGCCAATCTTATTCTGCGCCGCGCGGATTGGCGTGCAATGGCGCAGCCAGCTCGAGGCGCATCGGTGTGCCTTTTGGGGCAAATACTGCATTGGCAATATTGGTTTGCAGGGATTCGGCAAACGAGCCGCGATACACTTTTGCGCCTTGATGGGTCAGGTTAGATTGTACGTCGACGTATACGTCGCCGCCGATTTGACGCCAGAGGTGACAGAAGGTGTAGTCTTCGGACAGATAGCGTTTGCTTTCCGGATCAACCATGCAGTCGAAGAATCGGTAGTGTAGGCCTTTGTCTTCTCTGTTGTAGTCACTGTCGGAGATGTAGTTCAACTCGGGGTAGGCTGCCATCATTTTTTCAAATACGCTGCGCTTGATAACCATAAAGCCGGTTGGCGCATCATGAACTTTCATAAAACCGTCTTCATCGACTTTCAGTACGATTTCACCGTTTTCATTTTTTTCGCTGGTGTTGACGGTATAAGAAGTGTACATGCGCTCGAAGTCGGCTTGTGTCGTGCCGGCCGGAACGCCTTCTTCAGGCCAATTTTCGCGTTTGAGCGGATAAATGCCTGCCACAACGTCTTTGTCGGCCAAAAGCAGTCGATAGAATGAATCTGGAGAGAAGCCGATGTCGGAGTCAATCCAGAATAAATGCGTCCATTCTTTGTTTTCTAAGAATGTGGCCACGCAGTTGTTGCGTGCGCGCGTAATCAGGCTTTCGCCGCGCTGCATCATTATTTGAAGCGGCAGGCCGTGCGAGGCGTTGGTGTGGACGATGTTCAGAAGTGAGAGGGTGTAGTTGTGGAAATATTTGCCGTCATGGCTGGGGGTCATGATTACAGGGTACATTTCGGCAAGGGCTGATTCGGGCAACATGAGTTTTCCTTATTGTTGATTATGAATTCGGGTATTGTAAGGGATTTGATAGTATATATATAAACTTGGCTATTTTAATTTATTGATTAATTGGTATTGCGTGCGCAAGAATTCGTCCAAAACCGCCTGTTGGATTTCCAAGCGTTTGGCTACGGGCGAGGCAAAGCGCACGATGATGTTGTACACCTTATCGTCATGTGGCACGCGGGATACACGCGGCTGGGCGGCGGGCGTGATAAACAATTTTTGGGTTTGCACGTTTTCCAAATGCTGCTTGATGGCAGGGACATAAGGCTCGCACAAGGGCTCAAGAACATTTTTCAGACGGCCGATGATTTCGTCCGAATCCAAATGAATCGGCACGGGGATTTCCACCGTATGAATTACATAATCGCCCAAAATATTGTCGCGGCGCACGGTGTGGCTCAGAAGCAGGCTGTTGGGAAACGAGAGCGTTTTACCGGAAAGCTGGCCAATTAACGGATTGGGGCCGATTTGCATCATCAGCGTGTTCAGCATATTGATATCGACCACCCGTCCGCGCAGGCTGTTGATTTCGATGTAGTCGCCGATGGAATATTGTTTAGTCACTGAGCGCAGGATGCTGCCGGACAAACACATAATCAATTCTTTGGTCGCCACCACAATTGCTGCGGCTACCGCAAACATTGACAACGCCAAAGTTTGAATCTGCGCCGCCCAAATCATCGCCAGTCCGAGCAGGATCAGCAACATGGTCAAGTTGCGGCTGAACACCAGCGAACGGCGTTTGTTTTCGATACTCAAATCCGGATGGCTGCGAAAATGTGCCGAAAGCAAAATGCTGCGCCCGGCAATGACGGCCACAATCATCACCACTGACATTAAAGCCGATTTGATGATTTCTTCACTGACAGGCAAAGCATTCAGCCAATCCTGTATGGTGTTCCACATAATGCTGTTTCCTTTCCCTTTTTAGGCCGTCTGAAAACCCACGCGTTCAAAAATTTCTGCCGCACACGCTTCCGATACCGCAAACAAAGTTGCCACGCTGCCCAAAGCCCGTTGTGCTGCCACGCTCAAATCGTCGCGACATACTTCGCCCAGCCACTCAACCGGCCGTGCCAGCGACATTTTCTCATCATCCCATTGCGGACAATGCACCGCGCGGCCTGTAATCCTGCCGACCCGATAACGGCGCAAAGCAGGCGAGTAGGTCAGTACGGCATCTCCATCAGCCAATTCGTTGACAAACCGCCACACCTGAGCCGCGCCCGATTGCGCAGTTCTCAACTTCACATTCGGCACGGCCGAACGGTAAATATCGGTCAGCTCCTCACGGCCAAAACCTTTTGCCGCCGCTTCGGCCAGCATGGGCCAAGCCAACGCCGCCACGCCGCGCTCGAAAAATACGTCATAAAGCACACCTTGAGTGCTGCGAACCATATAAAGTCTGGTTTGTTTTCCCATTGCAGTACCTGTTTGTTTGAAGAACCTATCCCTTTGTTTCCATGTTACCCGTTACGGCTGAAAAATTCGATATTTTGAATGGTCGGAAGGGTTTGAAGTTCTCGCTGAAAATAAATGAATTATAAATGAAAGGCCGTCTGAAAAAATAAAATAGGCCGATATATCAACAGATGATATATCGTAACAATATATTAATAACTGTAAAATTTTTTACGTTTATATCAAAAAAAGATAAGATAAAAAAATCAATCGAGAAAGATTGCTATTCACTGAACATTAGGAGAGAAAAAATGACCTGCAAAACCCACGAACATCATGACCACGTTCACGGCGCAAACTGCGGACACACTGCCATCAAACACGAAGGCCACGTTGATTATCTGCACGACGGCCACCTGCACCATGAGCACAACGGCCACTACGACGAGCATGCACTGAGTGTCAATGAAACCAATCCTGACGGCTGCCATCCGGTTGACACCTGCCACGGCCACGTTCACAGCGAAGGTTGCGGCCACGAAGCCGTACCGCACGGCGATCACGTCGACTACATCGTCAACGGCCGTCTGCACCACCAACACGGCGACCATTGCGACGACCACGGTCCTGTTGAAATCGTTAAATAAAACTGTTTTTCAGACGGCCTTTAATATGGGGCTTCTATAGAAAAAGGGGGTGTATTTTCACTCCCTTTGTTTGGTTTGCCCTATATTTAAAACTGCTGTGGCTTACCGCCTCAAAAACTGTATTAAACCAATGTATTTACTGGGTGCTTGACATTGTTTCGGCATTGTCGCTCCCCTTTGTTGTGGGCTATCTTTCCTTATTGGTCAAAGGCTTTATGCAATAAACTTTTCAGATAACCGTTCTATACAATAAGGTCGTCTGAAAACCGAATATTGATTTATGTTTTTAAAGCGCTTTTTAAATTAAAGGCCGTCTGAACGTGTAGTTTCAGACGGCCTTTAATTTTACCAATTTACACGAACAGCCCTACTGCCGAGCAATGTTTCCAGTTCGTCAAACAAGGCGGTGCTTGGCGTTACCATCCATTTGGGCGCAATTTTCAATTTGCCCGATGCTTTGCCGTTGCTGTACGACAGTTGCAGCGGGATGTGCGACGTGTCGGGCAGGCGGTGTGCGGTGAGGATGGTGGCGAGGCGTGTTATGTCGTGGCCGGGTGCGAGGGCGAGGCTGAGGCTGCGGGCGTAGCGTTCGCGCGCCATTTGCAGGGTCATGACTTGGTTTGCCATGATGCGCAGCCCGTCGCCTCCACCGTAGTCGTCGCGGCTGACTTTGGATTCGATAATCAGCACTTGGTCGGATTTGAGGTAGTCGGCGCAGTTTTCCAGCGTCTGGCCGCTGACCATGATTTCAATCTGCCCGCTCAAATCTTCGAGGCTGACGAAGGCGATTTTGCCGCGCTTGCCCATCATGGTGCGCACTGCGGTGACGAATCCGGCGAGGCGCACGCTGTCTTGCGGTTTCAGACGACCTAATTTGGTCGGGGCGATTTGGCGGACTTCTTGGGCATACGGACCGAACGGGTGGCCGGACAGATAAAAGCCGATGACGGTTTTTTCTTCGGCGAGTTTTTCCGATTCGCTCCACATGGGCGCGTCGATGAGCTGCACCGGTTCGATGGCATCTTCCATCATGTCGAAAAGCCCGCCCTGATTGGCGTTGGCGGCTTTTTGGTCGGCGTTGTTCATGGCGAGGTCGATGTTTGCCAAGAGCATGGCACGGTTGGGTTCGATGCTGTCGAACGCGCCGCCGCGTATCAGGGCTTCGAGGGTGCGGCGGTTCATGTGTTCTTTGCCGACGCGCTCGCAGAAGTCCAAGAGGCCGGTAAACTTGCCGCCGCTTTGCCGCGCGGCGATGATGGATTCGACGGCGGCTTCGCCCGTGCCTTTAATCGCGCCGAGTGCGTAGCGGATTTTCATGTTCGGATACGGCGTGAAGCGGTAGTCGGATTCGTTGATGTCGGGCGGCAGGAACTCGATGCCGTTGGCGCGGCAGTCGTCGTAGAAATGCTTGAGCTGGTCGGTGTTGTCCAATTCAGACGACATGGTCGCCGCCATAAATTCGGCGGGGTAATGGGCTTTGAGCCATGCGGTCTGGTAGGAAATCAGGGCGTAGGCGGCGGCGTGGGATTTGTTGAAACCGTAGCCGGCGAATTTTTCCATGTAGTTGAAGATTTCGTCGGATTTTTCGCGCGAAATGCCTTGTTTCGCCGCGCCTTCGGCGAAGATTTCGCGGTGTTTCACCATTTCTTCAGGTTTTTTCTTACCCATGGCACGACGCAGCAAGTCCGCGCCGCCGAGCGAGTAGCCGCCGATAATCTGCGCCGCCTGCATCACTTGTTCCTGATACACCATAATCCCGTAGGTTGGCGCGAGGATGCCTTCGAGCAGAGGGTGGATGTATTGGAATTCCTGACCTTTCATGCGCGCGACGAAGTCGGGGATGTTGTCCATCGGGCCGGGTCGGTAGAGCGATACGAAGGCGATGAGTTCTTCAAACTTGGTCGTATGCGCCGTTTTCAGCATTTTTTTCATGCCGGTCGACTCGAACTGGAAGACGGCGGTGGTGTTCGCATCGCGGAAGATTTGGTAGGCGGCTTGGTCGTCGAGCGGAATCTTGCCGACATTGACGATATCGCCGGTGGTATTTTTGATGTTGTTCTGCGCCATTTCGATAATGGTCAGGTTGCGCAGACCCAAAAAGTCGAATTTCACCAAACCCACGTCTTCCACGTCGCCCTTGTCGTACATGGATACGGGCGAGGCGGATTCGTCCGCCTGATACACAGGGCTGTAATCGGAAATCTTGCCCGGCGCAATCAACACGCCGCCTGCGTGCATACCCAAACCGCGCGTCAGGTCTTCCAGCTTTTTCGCCAGCGTAATCAGTTCGTCCGCTTCTTCCGCTTCGATTAATTCCTGAATTTGCGGCTCGGCCTTCATTGCATCGTCCAGCCCCAGAGGTTTGTTGGCTTCCAACGGAATCAGCTTGGACAGTTTGTCGCACAGCATAAACGGCAGTTCCAGCACGCGTCCCACGTCGCGGATGACCGCTTTGGACGACATCGTGCCGAAAGTCACAATCTGGCTGACCGCTTCCGCGCCGTATTTCTCGCGCACATATTCAATCACGCGGCCGCGGTTTGCCTGACAGAAGTCCACGTCGAAGTCAGGCATGGAAACGCGTTCAGGGTTTAAGAAACGCTCGAACAGCAGCGCGTATTTCAGCGGATCAAGGTCGGTAATCTTCAATGAATACGCCACCAGCGAACCTGCGCCCGAGCCGCGTCCCGGTCCGACCGGACAGCCGTGCGTTTTCGCCCAGTTGATAAAGTCTTGTACGATAAGGAAATAGCCGGGGAATTTCATCTGGATGATGATGTTCAACTCAAAATCCAAACGTTCCTGATATTCCGGCATTTTTGCCGCACGCTCCGCCTCGTCGGGATAAAGCTGAACCATGCGTTCCTGCAAACCCTCATTGGACAGTTTCACCAAATAATCATCCAGCGACAGACCGTCTGGAGTAGGGAAGAGCGGCAGGAAGTTTTTGCCCAATGTGATGTGCAGATTGCAGCGTTTGGCAATTTCTACCGTGTTTTCCAAGGCTTCGGGCAAGTCGGCGAAACGTTCGGCCATGGTTTCCGGGGGAATGAAAAACTGGCTCGGTGTGAAATCGCGCGGACGTTTTTTGTCCGTCAGTACCCAGCCGCCAGCGATACACACCCGCGCCTCGTGCGCGTTGAAATCATCGCTGCTCATAAACTGGGTCGGATGCGTTGCCACTACCGGCAAACCCAGTTCCTCCGCCAGCTTCACGCTGCCGGAAACGCAAGCCTCCCATTCAGGGCGTTCGGGCAGGCGTTGCAGCTCTAAATAAAACGCATCGGGAAACCACGCCGCATACTTCAACGCCGCCGCCCGCGCCGCTTCTTCATTGCCGTTCAATAGATTCACGCCCACTTCGCCGTAATGCGCGCCGCTCAAACAAATCAAGCCGCTGTTGTCGCCGTTTGCCAGCCATTCGGGGTTGAGTTCCGCATGATGGACATTGCGGTCTTTGCCGACATAGGCCTCCGTCAAAAGCTCGCTCAAGCGCAGATAGCCCGCATCGTTGCGGATAATCAGCATGGCGCGGAACGGCTTGTCGGGTGCATTCGGATTGCCTATCCACACATCCGCCGCGCCGATGGGCTTAATTCCTGCACCGCGGCAGGCTTTATAGAATTTCACCAAACCGAATTCGTTCATCAAATCGCTGATGCCCAAAGCAGGCAAACCGTATTCCTGCGCTTTGGCAATCAGTTTTTTAATCCGCACCATACCGTCGGTAATCGAAAATTCGGTATGCAGGCGCAGGGGGATGTAGGTCGGCTCGGTCATGGCAAAATCGGCGTGAACAATAAAAGGCATATTGTAGCAGGGTTGGCGGTTAAAGGCCGTCTGAAAACCAAATGTAATGGGTTTGGATAAAGCAAATCAAACAGAAGGGGGCTTTCTTTCAGACGGCCATGTTAAAATATCGCCATTATTGAAAAGGATTAAATGATGGAAGCAACAGTCTATCTTGAAGATAATGAATACATCGCTTTATGCGACCTGTTGAAATTGGCCGGCCTTGCCGAAAGCGGGGGACAGGCAAAAGCGTTTATCGCTGAAGGGCTGGTGTTGCGCAACGGCGAAACTGAAACCCGTAAAACCGCCAAAATACGCGGCGGCGAAGTGATTGAATTTGACGGCGCTCGCTTGGAAATTGCCGATGGATACGACCCTGAAGAATAAAGCCGAAGCCATCTTGGGCGAGCCGCTTTTAGACGAACCTATCCGCCCCGAGTCGTGGGAATGTTGCGGCAGCGAGTGCGGCGATGCCTGTATCCAGACAATGTATTGGGCGGAAAAAGCCCGCTATGATGCACAACGGCGGAAATTGAAAGAAGCAGGTTGGGTAGGCGGCGAAGATGAGACAAAGGCCGTCTGAAAACGATTAGCTTGATGTAAATCGTGTTTTAAATAATGCTGCATTATAAAGCCAATGCCGTCTGAAAGTTTCAGACGGCATTGGCTTTTTTAAAGTTTAAATTAAGATTGTGTTACCTCGGAAGCGGTTGCATTTTCAGGTGTGCCAGGTGCAGCATCTGCAGGAGCCTGATAATCTGTATTTTGCGATGAAGAGGGCTCAGCATTGTCATAGTTATCATGTTTATGATGCTTATCATGTTTACCAAAGTGTCGTTTGTCTTGATCGTCATCTTGTGCTACCGCCAATACTTTGCCGTTTTGAGCATCAACCAAAGCTTCGTATTCGACGCCGTCTTTCAAGATTTCTACTTTGTAACGGCCGCCCAAATGTTGTTTGTATTTGTAATCGACATCTTTAACGACGCCGCCCACTTCTGCTACCGCTGCTGCGGCTGCTTGCTGGCCGGAAACCTTTGCAAACATACCTTCTTTGAAAGCCATGGTACCTGCCGCACCGGCAACGCCCAAACTTGAAGCAATAATACCGGCAATGATGAGTTTTTTTGAAATAAAAGCGTTAATGCGTTTCATGATTTTCTTTCCTACTGTGTTGTTGAACGATGAATGCATTCTATGCCTCAACAATTAGCTGAATATGAGCAAAACGCTAAGATGTGTAATGGGTTGCAATACTAAAATTAACATTTTAATAATGGAGATCGAAGCCGCGCTTTCAGACGGCCTTGCTGATATGTTGTGATGACATATTTGGCGCAGATTGTGGTTTGCGTGTGAAAACAAAAAAGTGTGATGAAAAAAGGGCATGTGTGAGACATGCCCCGGATTAAATGGTAAACGCGATGATGAGAAACCAAATGACGGAATAAGATTTGCGGTTGGTCAACTTATCTCATTCCGCCTTGTTTTACAATCATTCAGGCGATGCTTCGCCTGCAAGATTTTCGATTTCTTCGCGATGCGCGTCAAACCATGAACCGACCACTTGATTGACTTCGCCCATGCCTTGTTTTTTCAGGCTGGAGAATAATTGAACGCTGATTTTTTGGCGGTCGGTGTAGGGTTTAAGTGATTTTTTTACCGCCGCCAAAGTTTTAATTTGGTCATTTTTAGACAGCTTGTCTGCTTTTGACAGCAGGATATGCACAGGACGGCTGGTAATGTGGAAAAAGTCCAGCATTTGAATGTCTAAAGCTTTGAGCGGATGGCGCGAGTCCATAATCAGAATCAGACCGATCAGTTGGCGGCGTTGTTGCAGGTAGTCGCCCAAGAGTTTGACCCAGTGCGTACGGATGGCCTCCGGTACTTGCGCGTAGCCGTAGCCGGGCAAGTCAACCATGAAATTGCCGTTTTCCAGTTCAAAGAAATTGATGTGTTGGGTGCGGCCCGGTGTTTTGGAAACATAGGCAAGGCGCACATGATTGGTTAAGGTATTGATGGCGCTGGATTTGCCGGCATTGCTTCGGCCGACAAAGGCAATCTCGGCCGGCGTGTTGGGCAGGTCTTTCAGATGGTTGACCGTTGTAAAGAATTTGGCGTTTTGAAAAAGATTCATCAGTATTTCCTTGCATGGAAACAAAACTGCAACATCATAATTTGTATCGGGCATTTATGTTGCAGCAGTTTGGTAATTTGAGTAGTAATTTAATGTAAACTTGGTATAGAATAGCACGTTTATAGAATTATCGGTTTTAATCGGGAAAATTCCCCGGTATTTGAGTATAAAAAAGGCATTGACGCGGTACGCAATGCTGTAATCAGGAGCACTCCATGAAACGATTGACTTTATTGGCCTTGGTATTGGCTGCCGGTGCGGTTTCCGCTGCCCCTAAAGCAGATGCTGAAAAAGGCAAACAGGTAGCGACTACTATCTGTGCGGCGTGTCACGCAGCCGATGGTAACAGCGGTATCGCAACTTATCCTAAACTGGCAGGTCAGGCTGCGGCCTACACCTACGGTCAAACCATGGCCATCAAAGACGGTACCCGCACCCACGGTGCTGCCGGCGTGATGAAACCGATGGTGATGAACTTGTCCGAACAAGACATCCGCGACGCTGCCGCCTACTACGCCAAACAACAAGGCAAACCGGGCGAAGCCAATCCTAAAGAAAACCCAGAGCTGGGCGCGAAAATCTATCGCGGCGGCCTGAGCGCTAAAAAACTGCCGGCATGTATGTCTTGCCACGGTCCTAGCGGCGCAGGTATCCCTGGCGGCGGTACTGAAATCCAAGCCTATCCTCGTCTGGGCGGCCAACACAAAGCTTACGTTGTCGAGCAAATGAAAGCTTACCAATCCGGCCAACGCAAAAACGCCATCATGGCCGATATTGCCAACCGCCTGAGCGAAGAAGAGTTGAACGCAGTAGCCAACTTCATCCAAGGTTTGCACTAATTTCGTTTTGAAACGAGCTTATTGATACAGGCCGTCTGAAAACCCTTCAGACGGCCTTAGCCAATATATGCCGATAAGCCTGATTGTTTTTTTCAAATAGCGACAGCAAGATTTTTACTACAATATGCAGTATTCTTCCTTTCGCATCACACGTCATTGCAGTCCGTTCCATCGATCGGGTTGCCCCCAGCCGACATTTGAGACATGAGTAAATCTTCATCATCCGTCCCACTCATCCGCAGACCGTGGTTTGCCTTTTTCAGCTCCATGCGTTTTGCCGTCGCCCTGCTCAGCCTGTTGGGCGTGGCTTCGATTATCGGTACGGTCTTGCAGCAAAACCAGCCACAAGTCGATTATTTGGTGAAATTCGGCCCGTTTTGGTCGCAGATTTTCGGCTTTTTGGGCCTGTACGACGTGTACGCCTCGGCGTGGTTCGTTGTCATCATGATGTTTTTGGTGATTTCCACCGGATTGTGCCTGATTCGCAATGTTCCGCCGTTTTTGCGCGAGATTCGTTCCTTCCGTGAAAACGCGAAGGAAAAATCACTGGCGGCAATGCGCCATTCCATCGTTTTAGACGGACAGGTAACGCCCGAAGTTGCGCAACGTTATTTGGAAGTGCAGGGCTATGGCTGCAAAACCGTTACGCGTGAAGACGGTTCGGTTTTGGTGGCGGCGAAAAAAGGTGCGATGAACAAATGGGGTTATATCTTTGCCCATGCCGCGCTGATTGTAATTTGTTTGGGCGGTTTGATAGACAGCAATATCCTGCTGAAAATCGGCATGCTCACCGGCCAAGTCGTGCCGGACAATACGGCGGTTTACGCCAAAGACTTTAAGCCCGAAAGCGTGTTGGGAGAATCCAACCTGTCGTTTAGGGGCAATGTCAATATTGCGGAAGGGCAGAGTGCGGACGTGGTGTTTCTGAATGCGGATAACGGCATGCTGGTGCAAGACCTACCGTTTTCGGTCAAATTGAAGAAATTCCATATCGACTTTTACGATACCGGTATGCCCCGCGATTTTGCCAGCGACTTGGAAATAACGGACAAGGCGACCGGCAAAGTCAGCGAACACACTATCCGCGTCAACCATCCTTTGACGCTGCACGGTATTACGGTTTATCAGGCAAGTTTCGCCGACGGAGGCTCAGACTTGACGTTTAAAGCTTGGAATCTGGCTGATGCCGACCGCACTCCGGTCAAACTCAAAGCAACTTCCATGCGCGAGTTTCCGCTGGATTTGGGCAAGACCTCTTATAAACTGGAATTTGACCAGTTTACTTCGATGAACGTCGAAGACATGAGCGAGCCGTCTGAAAAAGAGCAAAACCTGAAATCCGCCATCAATGATGTTCGCTCCGTTCGTCAGGAAGGCAAAAAATACACCAATATCGGCCCGTCTATCGTTTACCGCATCCGCGACAAAGCAGGGCAGGCGGTCGAATATAAAAACTATATGTTGCCGGTAAAACAAGATGAAGATTATTTCTTCATTACCGGCACACGCAGCGGCTTGGCGCAGCAATATCGTTGGTTGCGCATTCCGATGGATAAAAACGGTAAAATCGATACCTTTATGGCTTTGCGCCAATATTTGAAAGACGACGCGGCACGCCGTAAAACCGTTGCCAACGCCGTCAAAGGCGCGCCTGCCGAAATCCGCGAGCAATTCATGGCGGCGGCGGAAAATACTTTGTCGATTTTTGCCAAAGGCGGCTATTTGGCTTTGGACGAATTTGTTACCACCAACATTCCCAAAGATCAGCAGGAAAAAATGCAGGGCTATTTCTACGAGATGCTCTATGGCGTGATGAATGCCGCTTTGGAAGATACGATCAGCACATACAATCTGCCGGCTTGGCCGCAAGATGAAAAACGCAACCGATTCCTGCTGCATGCAATGGACGCTTATACCGGTTTGACCGAATATCCCGCACCGATGCTGCTGCAACTGGAAAGTTTGGCTGAAGTGCGCTCTTCCGGCCTGCAGATGACCCGTTCGCCGGGTGCATTCCTGGTGTATTTGGGTTCGGTATTGCTGGTGTTGGGTACGGTGTTTATGTTCTATATTCGTGAAAAACGCGCTTGGCTGCTGTTTTCAGACGGCCGTATCCGTTTTGCCATGTCTTCCAGCCGCAACGAACGCGACTTGCAGAAAGAATTTCCGCAACACACACGGCAATTGCAGCAGCTTGCCAAGGATTTGAACCATGAATAACAAACATCAGGCCTTGCCTGAGCATGAGCTTCTGACACACAAATCATTTATCCGAAACCTTAGCCTCTTCGACTGGGCGTTCGCGCTGCTGATTGCAGTTGGTGCGTTTATTGCCCAAACCCAGGCCGGTCTGCACATGGACATCTACGAAATGGTGATTTTGTGGGTGAGTGGCGGTATTGCCGTTTTTCTGGGTTGGTTTTTCAAACCGATGCGCTGGTTTATCCCTTTGGGCGTGTGCTTGGCGTATTTGGCCGTTGATTTGTATGGCGGCGACATCAAACACGCAGACGGCTTCCTGCTCAAATACCTGTTAAGCAGCCAGTCGGCGATTATGTGGCAATGCGCGTTTGTGTTCTTTGCCTTGTTTGCCTATATCGTCGGCGCGATAGCGGCGGTACGCAAAAATGTGCCGTCCAATACGCTTTTGGGCATGGGTACGGTGTTTGCGTGGGTTTCCGCGGTGGCGGGCTTTGTCGGTTTGCTGGTGCGCTGGCATGAAAGCTATCTGTTGCGTCCCGATGCCGGCCATATTCCGGTTTCCAACCTTTACGAAGTATTTATCTTGTTCTTGGTCATTACGGCGCTGATGTATCTCTATTACGAAGGCCGTTTTGCCGTACAAAAACTGGGTGGCTTCGTCTTCAGCTTTATGGCGATTGTGGTCGGATTTGTCTTGTGGTACAGCGTTTCACGCGAGGCGCATGCCATTCAGCCGCTGATTCCTGCTTTGCAGTCTTGGTGGATGAAAATCCACGTTCCGGCCAACTTTATCGGCTACGGCGCATTCTGTATCGCCGCCATGCTGGGTATTGCCGAACTGCTGGCGCTCAGAAAAGAAGATGCGGGCAAAAAATCATGGCTGCCGCACTCGCAAGTTATTGAAGAAGTCATGTACAAAGCGATTGCCGTCGGTTTCCTGTTCTTTACGATTGCCACCATCCTCGGCGCATTATGGGCGGCAGATGCCTGGGGTCGCTATTGGAGCTGGGACCCGAAAGAAACTTGGGCATTTATCGTTTGGCTGAATTACGCTGTCTGGTTGCATTTGCGGCTGGTGGCAGGCTGGCGCGGCAGGGTGTTGGCTTGGTGGGCAGTCATCGGCTTAATCATTACCGCCTTTGCCTTTATCGGCGTGAATATGTTCTTGAGCGGCCTGCATTCTTACGGCACTTTGTAAACAGCCTATCCTGCACTTTATTTCAGACGGCCTTTTTCCGTTTTCGGAGAAAACGCCGTCTGAATCGTTTTTAATCATTTTTTCAGACGGCCTCAAACCATGTTGGTATTAGGAATTGAATCATCTTGCGACGAAACCGGCGTTGCGCTCTACGATACCGAGCGCGGCCTATTGGCGCATCATTTGCACACACAAATGGCGATGCACGCCGAATACGGCGGCGTTGTCCCTGAATTGGCTAGCCGTGACCATATCCGCCGTGTCGTGCCGTTGACGCAAGGTTGCTTGAAGGAAGCAGGCGTAGGCTATGCCGACATTGACGCGGTTGCCTTTACGCAAGGCCCGGGCTTGGGCGGCGCATTGCTGGCCGGTTCAGGCTTCGCCAATGCCTTGGCATTTGCCATCGGTAAGCCCGTTATCCCCGTTCACCATCTTGAAGGCCATTTGCTCTCGCCCTTGTTGGCAGACGACAAGCCTGAATTTCCATTTGTCGCTTTGCTGGTGTCGGGCGGACATACGCAATTTATGGCTGTACGCGGTATCGGCAATTACACCTTGTTGGGGGAGAGCGTGGATGATGCGGCAGGCGAGGCGTTCGACAAAACGGCCAAGCTTTTAGGTTTGCCTTATCCCGGTGGTGCCAAATTGTCCGAGCTGGCCAAACTCGGCACACCTGATACTTTCACGTTCCCACGCCCCATGCTTCATTCGCACGATTTACAGATGAGCTTTTCCGGTTTGAAAACCGCCGTTTTAACTGCTGTCGAAAAAGTCTGTGCCGAAACCGGCAGCGATGAAATTCCGGAACAAACACGCAACGACATTTGCCGCGCTTTCCAAGATGCGGTGGTCGATGTGTTGGCGGCCAAAGCCAAAAAAGCGTTGTTGGATACCGGCTTCAGGACTTTGGTAGTTGCCGGCGGTGTGGGTGCAAACTGGAAACTGCGTGATGAATTTTCGCGCTTAACCGTCAAAGTGCCGTCTGAAAAAGGCCAACCCAAGCCGCAGGAAGAAAAAATTAACGTCTATTTCCCACCGATGGCATACTGTACCGACAACGGCGCAATGATTGCCTTTGCCGGCGCGATGCGTCTTGCCGAGCGTCAGGCTGTCGGCGCATTCAATGTCAAGCCGCGCTGGCCTCTGTCGGATATTGTGAAGCAGGGCTGATGTATTAGACTGCTTCGATGCAATGAAAGGCCGTCTGAAATGATGAATTTATCCAAAGGTTTGCTGGCGGCCATAACGTCCAATGCATTGTTTGCCATGCTGTTTTTGTACGGCATATGGATGCAGCCGATGAGCGGTACGGAAATTTTTGCGTGGCGTATGGTGGCGATGCTGTCGGCTTTATGCGTGTTGATGACGATGGTCAATGGTTGGCAGGCTGCGGCGCGGTTTGCGAACAATATCGGCCGTGATTGGAAGCGGTGGCTGTTGATTGTATTGCCGACGCCGATATTTGCCAGCCAGTTGTGGCTGTTTGTCTGGGGACCCGTCAACGGGGAAGGGGTAAACATCGCCATGGGTTATTTCCTGTTTCCTTTGGCGATGATGCTGGGTGGACGGATTTGGTTTAAAGAGCGTTTAAACAGGTTGCAGACGGTTGCCGTTGTGTTGGCCTGTGCAGGTGTGGCATGTGAATTGGTACGGTCGGGAGCGTTTTCGTGGACGACTGTATGGGTGTTTGGTACTTATCCGTTTTATTATCTACTACGCCGAAAACTGGGCGTGCCTTCTTTAATCGGTCTGACCTTTGATTTAATAATGATTACGCCGTTTGCGTTGGCGTATATTTTGCTGGCAACGGATACGCCGGCGATGATAGCGGCCAAACCGGCATTAATCTTTTTTATTGTGTTGCTGGGCTTCAATAGCGCAATATCCATGCATTTGAATTTGAAGGCCGAATCAGTTACTTCCGGTTGCGGTGTTCGGTATGTTGAGCTATTTGGAACCTGTATTGCTTTTTATCGTGTCGATTGTGTGGCTGGACGAGCCGGTGCAAAAAGGCGCATTGATCGGCTATGGTCTGATTTGGTCGGGATTGTGCGTGATGATCGTCAATGGCTTGTTGGGAATGAAGAAAGAAAAGAAATTGGCTAAAGCTTGATGATAAATTAAGGCCGTCTGAAAAATGGGTTGCCCAATATTTTCAGACGGCCTTTGATATTGCAAGGGACGTATCGGATACGCCCCTTTTGTTTTACCAGCTTTGGGCGATACGGTCGGCTTCTTGCAGACGTTCGACTGTGCCGACATCCAACCAAAGGCCGTTGTGGTGTTCGCCGCTGATTTGGCTTTGGCTCATGGCCTGACGCAACAGAGGGGCAAGTTTGGCAGCTTGGTGCGCCGGGGTATCTTTAAAAAGCGCAGGATGATAAACGCCCACGCCGCTGAAAGTCAGGGCTTGACCGTTTGCGGATGAGGCGGATACTAGGCCGTCTGAAAGCAGGCCGAAGTCGCCTTCGGGATGGTGTGGCGGATTGTCCACCAGCCACAAATGGGCGAGAAGGTTGTGTTCCTGCATACGCTTGGCAGCCAGTCCTGCAGCTTGGAAATCAATGTCGGTCAATACGTCGCCATTGACGACCAAAAACGGTTCGTCGCCCAAAAGAGGCAGGGCTGTGGCAATGCCACCGGCAGTTTCCAGGCCTCCGGCGCGCTCTGGAGAATAGGCAATGCGCACACCGTAGTCCGAACCGTCTTTTAAGGTGTCTTCGATTTGTTGGCCAAGCCAGGCATGGTTGATGACGATTTCAGTGAAGCCGGCCTGTTGCAGGCGGCGTAAGTGCCAACCAATAAGCGGCGTGCCTGCTACTTCGAGTAAGGGTTTGGGCGTGTGGTCGGTCAGGGGGCGCATGCGTTCGCCGCGACCGGCGGCCAGTATCATTGCTTTCATGGGTGTGCCTATAATGTGTGAAACAGAAAAGGTCTCAGGCCGTCTGAAACATCAGTTTCATTTTTCAGACGGCCTGAGACCTTTATTTATGCCAAAGATTTGAATTGCCTACGGAAATACAGCAATGCCGGTGCTTGCGTGTTGGTATTGCGGATTTCGTTGAGCTGAACGAAAAAGACGTAATGCGTGCCGATTTCGCGCTGATCGACAATACTGCCGTGCAGGTGCGCCAGCGCACCTTCAACCTCGAGCTGTCCGGTTTGCCCTCTATGCCAAATATGGTATTCGAAACGTTCTTCGGGCGAGAGGTCGGTCAGTCCGGCAAAGTGTTCGGCGATATCCTGCTGGCTGTCATTGAGCGTGTTGATGCACAAATCATGGTTGCCTTGCAGGATGGGAATGATGGCGGATTGGCGGTTGATGCACAGCATGACCGTCGGCGGCTCGTCGGTAACGGCAGTGACGGCAGTCATGGTAATGCCATAGCGTCCTGCTTCGCCGTCTGTCGTGATGACGTGCACGCCGGCGGCACAGGAGGCCATGGCCTCTCGAAATGGTCTCTTGAATGTGTGTGTTGAGTCTGTCATCCGGCTTTCTTTATTTTAATGCCTGTTCGATTTTTGCCAGCTCTGCCAAGAGTTCTTTGAGTTGTGCCATTTTTTCTTTGGACAGAACTTTTTCAATCGCATCGTAGCGTTCGTCAACCAATGCGCCGGTGGATTCATAGAGTTTCTCACCTTCGGGCGTCAGTTTCAGGTAAACACGACGTTGGTCGTTGGAAGGCTTCAGGCGGACGGCCAAACCTGCTTTTTCCAAGCGGGTCAGAATGCCGGTAAGACTGGGGCGAAGGATGCAGGCCTGATTGGCCAAATCTTGAAAGTCGAGTGTGCCGTTTTCCGCTAAGAGCCGGATGATACGCCATTGCTGGTCGGTAATATTGGCTTGGTTCAGAATAGGGCGGAATTGGGTCATCAATGCTTCCCGCGCCTGAATCAGACCGATATTGATAGATGCATGTTTAGATTGGTTGGGCATTACTAAGTCTCCGGTGTTATCAAAAATCAAACCGTTGAAGCGTGAGGTAGATTGATAAAGGCGAATATTGCTGTTTTAAGGCTGCCGTCGGCAGCCGGGTCATGGGAACAAAAGCATCACTGCCACAATATTAGATGAAGATCTCTAACAGTTTGTTTTGATAATAATGTTTCCAATTGTTCTTATGGTTATATCTTAGTCTATTTTCCTTATAATCTCAACAAAATCATATGTTATTGGGAAAGAGATAGTTTATTTATTTATGAAATCGAATTGGTTGAATATATTCAGGTGAAATTATTCTTTAGATTTTCTATTTTTGGTGGATTTTCAATGAATTTAGCTGAAGATATTTGCCAAGTAAATTCTGATTTTTAATCCGATATAACTGGAAAGTCCGGATGTGTGATGAATCATTTTGCCATCTTTTAATATGATAATGGTCGGCGTGACGGCTATATTCCATTTTTGAGCCATCAGGCCATCTGAATCATTGAAATTTGGAAAGGATAGATTGTTTTGTTGCATATGGTGGGCAATGTCTGCGTCGCTTCCGGAGCGCAAGGCTATGCCCAGTGTTGGGATATTGTCTTGGTGTAGCTTTTCTATGGTGGACGATGTGTATGAACAAATACGACACCAGCTGCCCCAAAAATAAACAATGGCAACCCGATTTTGGCTGAAGGATTGGAGAGAGGTGGTTTGCCCATCGGTTAAAGTGATGGTTTGTGCTGCTGATTGTAAGGGTTGGTCAGGCTTGCGCACCCAGTCGACAATCAGGGATAAGAAGATGAAGATAATCACAGCTTGAAGCAATGATTTGGCGTAGTGGATCAGGGTTTTCATCATATATTGCGGGATATTGGATTATTGTTTTATAAATGAAAAAAAGCCTTGCATAGCAAGGCTTTTTGATTCGATTCTGAAAACGTATTAACGTTTGGAGAATTGTTTTGCGCGACGTGCTTTGCGCAAACCAGGTTTTTTACGTTCAACTTCACGAGCATCGCGAGTAACGAAGCCTGCTTGAGACAGAGCTGGTTTCAGAGCTGCATCGAAGTCGATCAGGGCGCGGGTAATGCCGTGACGGATAGCGCCGGATTGACCGGTTTCGCCACCACCGGTTACGTTAACTTTGATGTCGAAAGATTCGGCATTTTCAGTCAGAACCAGAGGTTGACGTACAACCATGCGGCTGGTTTCACGTGCGAAGAATTCGTCAACGGGACGGCCGTTTACGATGATTTGGCCGGTACCTTTAGTCAAGAATACACGAGCCACTGAACTTTTGCGGCGGCCTGTGCCGTAGTAGTATTTACCGTTCATGTCGTGTCCTTATTATTTCAGTTCCAAAACTTTAGGTTGTTGTGCAGCGTGGCCGTGTTCGGCGCCGGCGTACACTTTCAGTTTTTTGATCATGGCGTAGCCCAGAGGACCTTTAGGCAACATGCCTTTTACGGCTTGTTCCAAAGCGCGGCCTGGGAATTGCTCTTGCATTTCGCGGAAAGTACGCTCGTAGATGCCGCCTGGGAAACCAGAGTGACGGAAGTATTTTTTGTCTTCGAATTTAGCACCGGTCACGCGCAGTTTGTCTGCGTTGATGACGATGATGTAGTCGCCGGTATCAACGTGAGGGGTGTATTCGGGTTTGTGTTTGCCGCGCAGACGGTGTGCGACTTCGGCTGCGACACGACCCAGAACTTTGTCTTCTGCGTCAATGACGAACCATTCGCGCTTCACCTCGTGGGGTTTTGCAGAGAAGGTTTTCATGGTTGGAATCCAGATATATATAGAAAGTTATGGATTTTAAAGAGGAGATTGGCTTTTGTCAATCTTAATTGAGTGTGTTTGATGCATGAATATGCGGTTTTTTCAGACGGCCGGAAATCTTTACGAAAGTCTTAACTTGGAAAGGGGAAAGCCACACCTGTCGGTATGGCTTTTTTAGGGAATCCCCACGAGTGCCGTTTAGGCTGAATCCGCTTGAACCTTGCTGACAAGGCGGTCACCTCGGGTAGTTTCGGGTGCGTCCGACAAACGGACGCTCGCGCCCACTACAGCTCCCGGTAACCTAAAGCGAACGTATTGGTTCAAAGGAATGTATGCCTTTGCGAACACCGCAGGGAAAAGGGGAAAATCAGTTTTGCTCCAAGCGCGCCAGTGCTTTTTGGCACGCGTTGTTCATGTCGGTTATTTTACGCTCAAATTCACCGATTGCCAAATCGTCGTTGAGGGTGGTTTTCAAGAGGTCGTGTACGACGTTGAGGGCTGCCATGACGACGATTTTGTCCGTGCCGACGATTCGGCCGCTTTCTTTAATCGCGTCGCTTTTTTTGTTGAGCATTTCAACGGCTTGCAGGAGGGTGGTTTTTTCTTCACTCGGCGTGTTGATGGTGAAGTTGACATTCATGATGTCGAGATTGACTTGTTCGATACTCACGGGGCATCCTTTTATTGTTGTGTTTCTTGGGGCAGTCGGGCAATGAGGCTGCGGATTTGGTCTGCACTTTGGGCCAGCGCGTTGCGGTAGTTTTCTTTTTCGGCAGTCAGGTTGTCAATTTTGCTTTGCAGGTCTTCTTTGAGTTTGCCGACTTGAACCAGCAAGGCTTCGCTGAGTTCGTCAATGGCCGCGTCGTGTTGGCGTTTTTGTTGCTCTTGCTCGAGTTTGAGTCTGTCGATTTCTTCGTTGAGACGGCGGTTTTCTGAAACCAGTGTTTCAAATTTTTGGACAAGTTGGTAAACGTTGATTTCCAGATTGTTCAGTGATTGCTTCATGTGTTTCCCTTCAGACGGCCTTATGGCCGTCATATTGTGCGTCAGGCCGTCTGAATGGCAGACGGCGCGACAGTTTATTCGAAGCGCGCGCTTCGTTCCATCAGTCGTTCAACGACTTGCTGCGGGGTCATTTCTTTGCGGATGAGTTGCAGCAGGGTTTGAGTGATGGGCATATCGATTTGGTATTTGGCGGCGGTGTTGAAGACTTCTTCAATGGTGCTGACGCCTTCGGAAACGTGGCCGATTTCGACAAGCACTTGATGCAACTCTTTGCCTTCTGCGAGGCCGAGGCCGACACGGCGGTTGCGCGAGAGTGCGCCGGTACAGGTCAGGATAAGGTCGCCGATGCCTGCCAAGCCCATCATGGTTTTGGGTTGCGCGCCCATGGCGATGGCAAGGCGGGTGATTTCGGCAAGGCCGCGTGTTACTAAGGCTGCGCGTGCATTGAGGCCGTATTCGAGGCCGTCTGAAAGGCCGGTGGCAATCGCCATAACGTTTTTAACGGCACCGCCCACAGCGACGCCGATGACGTCGGTGCTGCCGTACAGGCGCATCACGTTGGTGTTCAGTTGGGCGGTGGTTTCCTCCACCCAGTCTTTGTTTTCGGAAGCAAGTACGACGGCGCAAGGCAGTTGGGCTGCAAGTTCTTGGGCAAAGCTCGGACCTGAGAGAACGCCGATTTTTTTATTGTTAGGCAGGACTTCTTTCAGTACTTGGAAAGTCAAGAGGCCGGTATCTTGTTCAAAACCTTTGCAGGCGGCGAGAACGGGAATATCGGCAGCGTTATGCTGTTTGAGCAGCTCGGCGCTGCTTCTGAGGCCGGCTACGGAGGTTACGATCAGGGCAAGTTGGCTGTCTTTCAGCGCTTCGCCCAAATCGGCGTGAACGGTCAAGGACTCAGGGAAAGGGAAGCCGGGCAGGCCGCGTTTGTTTTCGCGATCTGTTTGCAGGGCGCGGATTTGGTCGGGATTGCGTGTCCAAAGGGCAACTTCATTGTTGTGGTGCGCAAAGTGCAACGCGAGAGCTGTACCCCACGAACCTGCGCCGATGACGGTAATTTTCATGTTTCTCTTCCATATGGGAACGGGGCTTACTTTAAAACAAACGGCTTTGGGGTGCAAGGGCAGCGTTTGTGAAAAATATTTTGTGCCGTTTAAAAAGCCTTAGGCCGTCTGAAAGTTCAGACGGCCTGCTTCGGTTTATGATTTATTGTTACCGGAATGGTAGGCATCGTAGGCGTAGTAGTCGTAGCTGTTGTTGGCTTCGCGCTTCATGCCGTTGAGGACGACACCTTTGATGTTGATGTGGTTTTGTTTGAGGCGTTCAACGCTGGCCTCAAGCTCTCGTGCACGCGTATGTGCATAACGGCTGATCATCAGGACGGTGCCTGCATGTTGGCCGATGATGACGGCGTCGGTCACGGCCAATACGGGCGGCGTGTCCAAGATGACGTAGTCGTAGCGTTGGCTAGCGTTGGCTAGCAACTCGTTGAAACGGTTGTCCATCAAAAGCTCAGACGGATTGCTAGGATAGCTGCCGCTGCTGATGAGGTGGAGGTTTTCAATGCCGGTTTCTTGTACGGCTTTAGCCGGAGCTGCTTTGCCGTTGAGGATGTCAGACAAGCCGAACTCGGGGGTAAGGCCGAAGAGTCGGTCGAGGTAGCCTTTGCGCATATCGGTATCGATAAGCAGAACGCGTTTGCCCGACTGCGCCATTACGGTGGCGAGGTTGGCGGAGATAAAGGATTTACCTGCTTCAGGCGCGGCACCGGTAATCATGAGGACGTTGTTAGGCGCGTCCAGCATGGAGAAGTAGATATTGGTGCGCAGGGCGCGGATGGCTTCGACGGCCGTGTCGGCGCGGTCTTCGCTGGCCAGCAGATAGTTGGAACGGCCACCGGTTTTCTTGAATTTGCTTTTGAAGAAGTCGCGTTTTTGCTGGGTTTTGGAGTGCGGAACAAGAGCGACGACTTCCAAATTGAGATTTTCGATTTCTTCGGATGAAGTAATGCCGTTTTTCATGCGGTTGCGAATCATCAGCCACAAAGCGGTCAATGAACCTGCGGCAAGTGCGCTCAGGAGTGTGATGACAGCTTTGCGCGGGGCAACGGGGTTTTCAGGGACATAGGCATAATCGACGATGCGGACATTACCTTGCGCACTGGCTTTCATGATGTTGAGTTCTTGTTGTTTGCTCAACAGTTGGACGTAGGTAGCCTGGTTGGTTTCTACGTCGCGGGTCAGGCGGATAACTTCTTGTTGGGTATTCGGCAGCTCAGCAATTTGTTGGTTGATTTTGTTTTTAGCACGCTCGAGAACGGCAAGTTTGTCCAATACGGCTTTATAGGAAGGGTGTTCAGGCGTGTATAGCTCGGCCAAGCCTGCTTCTTCGGTTTTGAGCAGGGTAATTTGGGTTTCGATGCCGGTCAGGCTTTCCAATGCGCCTTTGGACTCGAGCGGAATGTCGAGGGAGCCTGATTGTTGGCGGTAGGCATTGAGTTTGTTTTCAGCGTCTTGCAAGGTTTCTTTCAAGCGTGGCAATTCTTCGCTGATGAAGGCCAAACCGCTGGATGCAACTTGGACGTCGCGTTCGCGGTTTTGCGCAACGTAGTTGTCGGCAATGCTGTTGAGGATGACACTGGTACGTTTAGGGTCAGTGCCGGTAAAGGTAAGGTTGATGATGGGGCTGGTTTTACCTTTGCTGATGACCGCCAGTTTGTTTTGGATGTTTTCGATGGCGCTGATGCGCGAGAACTTGGTCAACGCAAATTCTTGACCCGGATTGGCTAAGATTTGATCGATTTTGAGGGTGGTTTGATTGTTGATTTTCAGAGGTACGCCGACCTTGCCTTCTACAACGCGTTTGTCAGGCAGGGTAAGGGTATAGGCTTTGTTGCTCTTGGCGGTCAGCGTGAAGGTTTTGTTGAACCATTCGTCTTGTACGGTAAAGCTGCCGACGGTCAGTTTGGGATCAGGGTCGCCGCTGACGTTGTGCATCAGGCTGCCGATAACGGGTGTGTATTTGGCTTTGACTTCTTGGTCAAGCTGAAGGTCGTCAACGGTTTTACCCAGTACCAAGCGTGATTGAACCAGCTCGACTTCTGCTTCAGACGGCGTGGTTTGGTTGTTGAAGATGCTGTTGATTTCGGTCAGGATTTGGTTTTGCCGCGTTTCAATTTCCAGCATGGCGTCGGCACGGTATTGCGGAGTGGATGCCAGGCTGAAGGCTGCGCCAAGAATGCCGCCTGCAAGCAGGGCGGCGAGGATTTTGTATTTATTTGTCCAAATTACGCGCAGCTGTTGGCCGAAGTCGATTTCGTCGTTGTCTGCGCTGTAAGGTGTGTAGGTCGTTTTTTTCATTGCTTGCTTTCTTGTTCATGCCGGTTTTATACCGGTTGAGTTTTTCCGTTTAGTTTGGTTTTCCAAGTGTCTGCGGCAGCATTGAGCTGTTCAAAAACGGCTTCAAACATTTCGCTGCTTTGTTTGTATGGGTCAGGTATGGTTTTTTTAGGCAACCATTGGGCAAACAGCATGGTTTTGCTGCGTGCCGGCGGATGGATGTCGGCCACCATATCGATTTGACTGGGCTCCATGACGAGAATCAAATCGGCCTGTTCGCACATCGGGGCGGTCAGTTGGCGTGGCGTATGGCCTGCAACGATGACGCCGTGTTTGAGTGCGGTTTTAATGGCCTGGAAATCGGCATCCTTACCTGCCAGTGCTTTTATGCCGGCGCTGCTGATTTGATGGCCGGGTAGTTTTTTCTGCATGATCCGCTCTGCAGTGGGGGAGCGGCAGATGTTGCCTAGGCAGACGATGAGTATGTTGTGGTACATGATATTGTTTTCGGTTTATGGCCTGAAAAAAACGTGAGTCAGACTATAAGATACTGCTTTTCCGTTTGTGCGGTGTGTACGGCTTTTGTATGCCGTTTATGTAATTAGCTTGGATTGTGCGTGATTTTGTATCCTGCTGTCAAACAAGGGTCTGACAGCAGGAACCACTGTTTATCTAAACGTATTGTCGAGGGTGTTGACGTTGCTGATGGAGTTGGTAATTTGTGACATTACGCGGTTCCAACGGGTAACCGGGGCGGCGGTAACGTAAACGGTATCTTCCGAACGCAGTTTGAATTCGCTGCCCAATGCGTAAGAAGTCGCATCTTTCAGGTTGAGCTGATAGATGTGGATAGGTTTGGCCGCGTCTTCTGGTGCGCGGCGGATTACGAATACGCCGGTTGCGTCAGCATAGTTTTGGTTCATACCGCCGACTTCTCCGAGCGCTTGGGTCAGGTTGAGGCCGTGATTGCCGATCGGTAGTGTGGCTTGTTTGCCGACTTCGCCCATGATGTAGATTTTGTTGTTGCTGCTGTTAGGAACGTAAACGATGTCGCCATGGCTGAGGAGATGGTTTTGCGACATATCGCCGTATTGCAGCATGTCTTGCAGGGAGATGGTGCGGTCGACACCGTTGTGCGTCCATTTGATGTGTTGGGTGTCGGCACTTTGGGTAACGCCGCCTGCTTGGTTGATGGCATCCAAAATGGTCATCGGGATATTGGTAATCGGCAGCTGACCTGCTTGGTTGATGGCACCGGATACTGAAATGCGTTGCGAACGGAATTCGGTAACGTTGATGGCTACTTGAGGGTTTTTGATGTAGCGTTTCAGAAGGTTGGTCAGGGTGTTTTGCAATTCGTCCAAAGTTTTGTCTTTGGCTTGAATTTTGCCTGCCAGCGGGTAAGTAATATAACCGCCCTCATCTACCCAGGCCCCGCGGCTGACTTGGTTGGTTTGCGGGTTGCTTTGCTGGATAGGGGAGTTAAGGTCGGAGTGCGCCCAAACCATGATATTGAGGACGTCGCCGCTGCCGATGCGGTAGCGGTAAGCGCTTTTGCTTTGCTCCAAACCTTGATTGTTTTGGGAAAGTACAGGCGGCTTACGCATTTTTTCAATCAGGTTGGGCGTGATGGGGTAAACAGCAACGCGGCTGTCGAGGTTGGTGTCGGCTGCGGTGTCGGTATCGGTGTAAACAATGGTTTTGGTTCTGGTTTTGATGGTTGAACCAGGAATGACTGTCGTGCTGTTACAGGCAGTCAGTGCGAATAGAGTAAGCAGGGAGAGCGTTTTTTTCATGTAGTAGTCCTTGCGGGATGGTGTCCGGGCCGTCTGAAAATGTTCAGACGGCCTTATTGTTTTGTTGCCAAACCAAGTCGCAGATACCGTCTTTAGGTACGAAGCCTGTCGGTGCGCGCAGCAGAAGCTGGCGCAGGCTGTTTTGGTCGCTTTGGAGACAGGCAGTATGGAGTTCCGACAGTATGTCAGATAATTGCGTCCATGGAAGCATTACTTCACTGGCGGTCATAATACGGGGATGAGTGGTTTTTTGTACCTCGTCGCCGATGAGCAGTTCTTCATAAAGTTTCTCGCCCGGGCGCAGGCCGGTAATCTTGATTTCGATGTCGCCGTGTGGGTGTTGCTCGTCTTTGACTTTGAGGCCACTGAGGACAATCATTTGACGGGCAAGGTCGATGATTTTGACGGATTCGCCCATGTCGAGGACGAATACGTCGCCGCCTTTACCCATTGCGCCGGCTTGGATAACCAGTTGCGCTGCTTCGGGAATGGTCATGAAGTAGCGGGTAATGTCTTGGTGGGTCAGGGTAATCGGGCCGCCTTCGGCAATTTGTTTTTCAAATACAGGGACAACGGAGCCGGACGAACCCAATACATTGCCGAAACGCACCATGCAGAAGCGTGTTTTTTGTTCCGGCTCGGCGGCAAGGGCTTGCAGGCAGAGTTCGGCCATGCGTTTGCTGGCGCCCATGGTATTGGTCGGACGGACGGCTTTGTCGGTGGAAATCAAAACAAAGGTGGAAACGCCTACATCTACGGCAGCCTGCGCGCAGCAGAGTGTGCCGAACACGTTGTTTTGAATGCCTTCGATGGTGTTGAACTCAACCATAGGGACGTGTTTGTAGGCCGCAGCATGGTAGACGGTGTCGACGTGATAGGCCTTCATGATGCTGCTAAGGCGTTCTTTGTTTTGAACCGAACCCAAAAGCGGTACGACTTCGACTTGACTGCCTTGCGCGGCTTGGGTTTCGCGCAATTCTTTGTCTATGCTGTACAGGGCAAATTCGGACAATTCAAACAACAGCAGTTTGGTCGGACGGCAGTTGAGAATCTGACGGCAAAGTTCGGAGCCGATAGAACCGCCTGCGCCGGTCACCATCACGACTTTGTCGCTGATGTCGGCGCTCATCAATTCAGGGCGCGGTGCCACAGGGGCGCGGCCGAGCAAATCGACCACAGAGATTTTTTTCAATGAGCTGACGTTGATTTTGCCGTCGACCAAATCTTTCATGCCCGGAATGGTCAGGACTTCGCATTTGTATGCTTCGAGGCGGCGGATGATGTCTTTGCGTTCTTCCGGCGTAGAACTTGGAATCGCCAGCAGAATTTTGCGGACGCCGTAGCGGCTGATTAGCATCGGGATTTCATTGGGGTTGTAGACGGCAAGATCATAGATGACGGTACGTTGGATTTTCGGGTTGTCATCGACAAAGGCAATGGCCGAGTATTCGTTAACCTGTTTGATGGCTTCCAACAACTGGCGGCCGGATTGGCCTGCGCCGTAGATGATGACGGGTGTCATTTGTTTGCGGTGATGGTCGGTCAGAATCGCGCGCAGGATCATGCGCGAGCTGGTTACGCCGACCACCAAGACCAAGAAATAGACGATGGGCAGGGCAAGATGCAGTTTTTGTTCAAAAATCAGGGTGGTCAGGCAGAACAAGACCGCTGAAATGATGCTGCCGAATGCGGCTGAAGTCAGGACGCGGATGCTGACGAAGCGTGTGACGGCGCGATAGAGGCCGATACGGATGAAAAGGATGATGGTCAGCACAGCGGTGCTGCCGAAAGCCAGCCAGTTGGCGATACTCAACCATTCGTCGGAATATTGCACTTTGAGGCTTTGGGCAAACCAAAATGCCACGAATATCATCAAGATATCGTGGATGACGAAAAAGGTTTTTTTAAGGTTGCGCGGCAGAGCCAGCAGGGTTTCCAAGTTCATTTTATATTTCTTGTGTCTGAGTGTTGTAATGTGGCTTGGTACGGATTGTTTGAAGCAGGCTGTTTTATTTTTTCAGACGGCCTGAAGTTGCAGGCCGTCTGAAAATGATTATGCTGAGGCTTCAGTCAATACGGCTTCGATGTTTTCTTTGCAGAACGCAATTTCTTCATCAGTCAGGGTTGGGTGCACCAAGAACATCAGGCTGGTGTCGCCCAACTCGACAGCATTTTTCAAACGCTCTTTCGGACGCCAAGGCGTGTTGTCGAAGGCTTTTTCCAAATACACTTCGGAGCAGCTGCCTTGATAGCATGGGACTTTGCGTGCGTTCAGTTCGTTGACGATGCGGTCGCGCGTCCAGCCGTCTTTCAGGTGTTCGGGTTTGACGAAAACATAGAACTTGTATTGCGCGTGTTCGATGTAGTCGGCAACTTCAACCAAACGGATGCTGGCAAATTTGCCCAAGCTTTCAGCCAGTTTGGCAGCGTGAGCTTGACGGCGGGCAGTCCATTCGGGCATGCGTTTGAGCTGGATGCGGCCGATGACAGCCTGCATTTCCATCATGCGCCAGTTGGTGCCGAAGCTTTCGTGCAGCCAGCGGAAACCGGGTGCGTGTTCGCGGTGGTACACGGCATCGTAGCTTTTGCCGTGGTCTTTGTATGACCACATTTTGCTCCACAGCTCTTTGTCGTTGGTGGTTACCATGCCGCCTTCGCCGCCGGTGGTCATGATTTTGTCTTGGCAGAACGACCAAGCGCCGACGTGGCCGATGGAGCCGACGGATTTGCCTTTGTATTTCGCACCGTGCGCTTGGGCGCAGTCTTCGATAACCCACAAGTTATGTTCTTTGGCCAAAGCCATGATGTCGTCCATTTCGGCAGGCATACCGGCAAGGTGAACCACGATGATGGCTTTGGTGTTTGGCGTCAAAGCGGCTTTGATGGTTTCGGCGCTGATGTTTTGGCTGTTTAAATCCACATCGGCGAAAACCGGATTTGCACCGGCGGTCACGATACATGACGCGGAAGCCAAGAAAGTGCGCGAAGTGACAATCACATCATCGCCTTGGCCGATGCCCATTGCTTTGAGGGCTACGTCCAAAGCCAACGTACCGTTGGAAAGGGCGACGGCGTATTGTGTGCCGACAAAGGCAGCAAATTCTTTTTCAAATTCGCGACATTCCGTACCTGTCCAGTAGTTGACTTTGTTGGACAGCAGGACTTTGGAAACGGCATCGGCTTCTTCTTGAGTAAAGCTTGGCCATGGGGAGAGTGATGTATTAAGCATTGGCTTTTCCTGCGAAAAGACTGGTTGAGCCTTTGGGGGCGATTTCTTCCAGCAGCTGGCGGTTGATCAGGGTGTATTTCTGACCGTTGATTTTGACGTATGCGCCGTCGTACGGCGGAAACCAGAACGCGCGGATTTTTTTCTCCACATCGTCGTCGTCGCGGATTTGCTTCATGGCTTCCATTTCGTCACGGCTGACATAGCGGCCACCGATGTTTGGCGTGGTCGGCAATTTGGTTTTCGACTCGATGGCACGGGTGATGATGCGTCGTGCGAAATCTTCCAATGCCTGCATGGTTTTGCGTTCGAGCGATTGGGCAGTTTCTGTTTCAGCGTCGATAGGGAAACGGTCCACTTCGATAATTTCGCCGGTATCGATGGAAGCATCGACGTAGTGGGCGGTATTGCCCCATTCGTTCAGCTCGTCCATGATGGCCAGGTTGTAGCCGCCTGTGCCTTTGTATTCGGGCAACAGCGCAGGGTGGAAGTTGATCGTGCCTAAAGTCGGAATGCTCAGGAATTCATCACGCAGCTTGCGCCAGTAAAGGACGGACAAGCCCAAATCGTATTTCAGACGGCCTTCTCGCATTGCTTCCAAAGCCGTATCGAAGGTGTACAGGGGCAAGCCCAATTCCTGCGCGGCGGCCGTAGTCGGCGAGCCTTGCAGATGGCTGTCGGTTAAGACACCGACGATTTCGATATGGTCTTGTTTGGTCAAAAAACGAAGCAGGTTGGCGGAAACCTGTTTACGACCCATAAATAAGATTTTCATGGAGAAATGTCCCTTATGCATTTGCTTTTTCGGTGGCGGAAGTTGTCAGTGTAGTCAATTCTTCCAGGGTGTTTATCCAAAGGGTGGGCTGGTATTCATGACCGTATTGCTCGGGATCGGCTTGATGAATATTGTGCGGCTTAGGCATGATGCCAATGGAGAGCCACCCCAGTTTGTTGGGTGCGACAAAATCTTTTTTGATGTTGTCGCCGATGTAGATGAAATGTTTTGCAGCCGGATATTTGTTTTGCAGGAAGACAAAACGCTTATCTTCGGGTTTTTCCGATTGCATGGCTTCCGAAATCAAAATGTCGTCAAACAAATCGGTCAAACCCAAGACCTGTATTTTCAAACGCTGTGTCAGACTGCGGCCGTCTGTAATCAGGGCGCGTGCGGCAAAAGGGCGCATCAGCTTCCGTAAAAAAGACGGTTCGACATAAGGTCGGATAACAGGCCGGTGTAGTCGATATTGCCACAAAAGTGATTGTTTCTCTAATTCGTTTAATTTGCAATGATGGCACAAATTATCGAGCCAGTCTTTACTTTTATTGTCTGCAATTTCATTTAGTACGTCAGCATTGTATTGAGGATAAAGCGACGTAATTATCCCTACAACTGCCTGTATTCCGGAGCATTTGTAGTCGTACTCAGAGTAAAGCGTATCGTCAAGATCGAAGACGATGACAGATTCTTCCGGCTTAATCATGTTCTCTTACCAAAACTTTAGCATCGTAACGAAGCATGATTAAATTGTTTTCCCAGTCGTTGGAGAAAGGGATGTCTTGGCCGCCGATGTATTCTTGAATCAGCCAGCCCGGATAGTTGCCGCCTGCGGCGTAAGTCAGCGGGAAACCGCCGCCGAAACGCGGGTTGATTTCCACACCGTAGGTCGTGCTGTCGGTTTTGCTGACGAAGAATTGCGCGGTAATACAGCCGCGTGCGCCTTCCAATACGGCCATTTTTTCAACCAGCTCTTCATACAGGGCATTGAGTCGGGTTGCGCCTTTACTGACTTCGCCGGTGCGTACTTCCAAACGTTCGCGAGGAATGGCGCATTTCAGACGGCCTTGACGGTCGTAATACATATCGACGGTAAATTCGGAGAAAGTATTCTCGATATCGATGTATTGGGTGAACATCATTTTCGGATCTTCGGTGATATCGACAGTCAAATCAGCCGGTGTGTTGATTTTTTTCGCACCGATGGCGCGGCTGCCGTCATAAGGCTTGGCAAAACATGGGAAAACCAGGCGGTCCCGTTCGTAAATTTCAGGCGAACGGATACTGTATTGTGCAAACAGGCCTGCGGTCAGGCGCTTGTCGCAGCACAGGGTAATCAGCTTTGCATCGGAAATGACAATATGTATTCCTTCAGCTTCAAAACGGTCACGTGCTTCGGCCAGTTTGAGCAGCTCGGTATCGATGGTTGGCACAATCAGACCGATGTCGTGTTGTTGGGCCAGCTCGAGAATGCTGTCAATGTATTCGGCTGCATCGATACGCGGCACGCTGAAAGCGCGGTCGGCAACATGGCATGCAGAAGACATGTGTGGGTTGAGGTCAGTGGCAAAAACGCCGATGCCGTCTGAAAAACGTGCGGCTTCGGTTTGAAAGTCCTGCACCAATTCGACACGGCGACCTGCCGACAGAATCAGTATGTTATTTTTTTTCATCAGTTTTATTACCCGTGAAATAAGGCATGGTGGCTTCTCCTTCGGCTGAGATGCCTTCTTTGACGAAGATTTTTTTAACCGTCAGGAACAAAATTTTGATATCCAGCCAAAAGCTGAAGTTGTCGATGTACCAAACATCGTGGGCAAATTTTTCATCCCATGAAATGGCGTTGCGGCCATTGACTTGGGCCCAACCGGTCACGCCCGGTTTCATTTCGTGGCGGCGGTTTTGGAAGTCGTTGTACAACGGCAGGTAGTGCATCAGCAGCGGACGAGGGCCAACTAGACTCATCTCGCCTTTTAAGACATTCCATAATTCAGGAAGTTCGTCCAAACTGGTGGCACGTAATTTTTTGCCGAAATCGGTCAGGCGTTCGCTGTCGGGCAGCGGGTTGCCGTCTTTATCGACCGCATCGCGCATGGAGCGGAATTTAATCATTTTAAACGGTTTGCCGTCTTTGCCCGGCCGCTCTTGGGTGAAGAACACGGGTGCGCCCAAGTTTTTGCGAATGAGGTATATCAAAATCAAAAATACGGGCGAGAGGAAAATCAGTCCTGAGGCGGAGGCGACAATGTCAAACAGGCGTTTGAAGAATTTACTCATGGGCTAATCTTTCAATCAGGTTGACGATTTTTTGATACGCCACGTCGCGCTTGAAGCGGCGGACGATTTCGTCGGATTGAACGGGGTCGTTTTTGCGCGCCAGAATGTCTTTGGCGGCTTGGACGAAGCTGTCCACGTCGCCGGAACGGTAGTCCGCGTGCGGCAGCAGGGTGAGGACTTCGGCGACTTCGTCGTTGACCTGGCTGTTTAAAATCGGTTTTTGCAATGCCATGTAGTCGGACAGTTTGTTGGTAATCGACTGCATGGCGTAGGAATGGATGGCGTTGACGGAGATGTCGCAGCCTTTGGCGACCGACATCATTTCGGCGTAAGGAATGTAGCCGTAGAACTTGATGCCGTCGCAGGCGTATTGTTTGAGCCTGTCCAAATCGGGGCCGCCGCCCATGATGTGCAGCTCTACATTTTCGCCGTCGCCCAAAAGTTTCCGAACGCCTTTGCACACGGTTTCCACGTCATAGCTGTAGCTGAGCGTACCCAAGTAGAAGAAGCGGGTTTTGCTGTCGCCGAAGTCTTTTGCCGGTGCGGCATCGAGTTTCGGAAAATCCGCGCCGATATAGACGACTTCGCCGGGTACGTTCGGATTGGCTTCTTTTGCGCGGTCAAGGTAGGTCTGCGACACGGCGACCAATGCGTCGGCGTAGCGGTAGGCACGGTTAGCACGGGAGGAGAAGGGCAGCAGGTTGTGCGGGATTTTTTTCAAAAACGGCACGACCGAGGAGAAGGATTCCGGCCATACGTCCTGCACGTCGATAATCAGCTTGTAGCCCAAACGCGTTTTGTGTTCGCCCAAAAGCAGGTTGGTGGCGATCAGCGGATAGGCGGAAAAGACGACGTCTTGTTCGCCCGGACGGCAGTTTTTCAGCCATTGCTCAAAATTTTTGACGAATACATGATGGCTTTTGACGCGGTCCAGCGAGACGTTTTTGCCGTAGCCGCTCTCTTCCAGCAGCATGACTTTCAGACGACCTTGCGAAGCAGATGTGGCATCTTCAGGTCGTCTGAAAGATTTGTCGTAGTGTTTGAAATTGCTGGTAATCAGCAGTACGTCATGAGACTGCGACAATAGCTCGGCAAGATACCAGAAGCGGTTGAAATGCGGCTCGGACGGCAGCGAACAGTAGGGGGCGACGATGGTGATGTTCATATTTTCAGACGACCTCACATATCGTAAGCGGCCATGGTGGTGCGATAGATTTCATCATCGGAACACAAGGTCTCAACGTGTTTATGCAGGGCTTTGCCCATCTTTTCGCGCAACTCGGGCTGCTTGATGAGTTGATCGACGGCTTCGATAAAGGCTTCGTCATCGCCAAAAGGAATGCAGTAGCCGGTTTGGCCGGTAATGACCATTTCGGAAATACCCGCCATGTTGTAGGTCACGACAGGCGTGTCGTAAAGGCCGGCTTCCAAAATATTGTTGCCGACACCTGCGCCGTGGTCGCCCACGCAATGTGGCGTGTTCACCAAAATATCGACTTCTTTGAAGTAGCCGGTCAAGTCGCGGACGCCGCCGAGGAAGGTGACTTTGTCTTCAATGCCCAAACGTTTGGCTTGGGCTTTGAGGTTGTCCATTTCTTCGCCGATACCTGCAACGTTGAGGCGTACAGGCATACCGCGGTCAATCATTTTCTTCAAAATATCCAACATCAGATGTACGGCGCGGACGGTGTCCAAACGGGAAAGTGTGCCCAGTTGGACATAGTCTTTGACCGTTTTTTCAGGAACGAAATCTGCTTTGTGCAGGGCGTTGTAAGTGTAGGTGATGCGGTTGGCAGGGAAACCGTAACGGATGAGTTTTTCGCGTTCGTGTTTGCAGTTGCCGATGATGTACACGCTCAGCTTGTTGAAAAGCTTGGCAATTTTCGGATAAGTTTCCGGATCAAGGCCGCGCGCGTGGTAGAACACTTTGGTTTTCGGCGAGGCAAACTTGGCCGCAATGGCGCAGGCCGGAACGATACGCGCCATTTGGCAGTGAATCACATCAGGTTTTTCTTTTTTCAGCAGTTTCATATAGGCAAACATGCCTTTGACGTAACCCAAAAGACCGCCTTGGTAAAAATCGATCGGCTGCCAACGGATGCCCAATGCTTGCGCTTCCTGAATCAGAGGGCCGTCTGAAGAGGCCAATACGATATCGTGTCCGCGTTGTTTGAGCAGGCGGCCGAGGCGGAAAGTGGCGTTTTCAGTGCCACCGAGACCGGACATGGAGGTAGTCAGGATGATTTTCATGATGGTTTCTTCGTATCGTATAGTGTTTCGTTGTATGCGTAAGCGGCCATATCTTTCAGCTTGGGCGCAACAAATACGCTGTAAATAAAAATCAGCAGGCAGGGCAGCCAGATAAACGGCATACGTAAAATGGTGGATGGAATAAAACCGGCCAGCAGGAAAATGCCCAAGGTAACCCAAGCCAGTACGCGTGATTTATTGGTTAGTGCACGGCTTGAGGCAGTGTAGAGGAAATAAAACGCTACAAATGCAATAAAGCCGAGCAGGGAAATTATGCCGAAACCCAAATACAGTTCGATGATAAAACTGTGCGGATTTTCAAAACCCACGCTGTTACTCAAGTGGCCGCCGAAATATTCGCGGAAGTTTTTAGGACCGTAACCGGTCAGCAGCAGGGGCGGATTGTTCCAGAAGTAGTTGTAAATCTCCTGACGGTAGGACACGGAGTTGTCGCTGCCCAAGTCGTACAGGAAGAGGTACACGCGGCTGGAAAAACGTTCCAAAAACTGGTTGCCGTTGAGCGACAGCAAAAATTCCGCAATCGCGCGTGACGGAATCATCGACAACACTAACGCCAGCAAACCAGCTACGCCGACTGTAATAAAACCGTTTTTGCGATAGGCCGTATAAACCAGCAAAATCAACAGGTAACAGCCGATGGCGGTACGCGATACACTGGCGAAAATGGCCATGCCCAACAGCAGGAACAAACCCCAGCCCAGTAGTTTTTCTTTGTGTTTTCGTCCTTGGAGTTGGAAGAAAAACAAAATGGCAGGTGCAAGGCAGACTGCGGTGGCGGCAAGGTTGTTCGGGTTAAAGAACAAGCCTTTGAGCGAGCCTTCGTCAATAGCCAACTCATCGCTGGCGCTCACAAACTGAATGCCGGTGGCCAACTCTGCAAAAGGCGGCACGGCGATAAACAGCGTAAATACGATGAGGAACTTTTGAATCGTTCCCAAAGGGTCGTCGGCACGTTTCGATACTTGGTAAAACAAGTAGAAGAAAGCCGGAATCGCCATAAAAAACAAAATATCCATGTACTGCGTCGGCGTCAGCGACGTAATACCCATGTGGATGGCAGGCCAGATGCACATGGCGGTCAGGGCGCAGAGCATGGCAAAAATCTTGCGCGGAATATGCTTGCTTTCCAGAAAAAATACGACAAAACCAAGCAGTACAAATATCAGGGTCAGCGGGTTGTCGATACGCGGCACGCCGACCTTAAAGGACAGCGCGGGTCCCAGCATATAGGCTGCGAGCATGATGTATAGGATGTAAGTGTATAAGTTCAGACGTTTTATTTTCATGGTCGTTCTGTTGTTATCGTAGAGACGTGGATCTCAGGTTGGCTATTTTGCCGAACGGTTTAATTTGGCTTTGATTTTTTCGGTCGTGGCAAATAGTGCGTGTTTGTATTTTAGGAACAGGAAACCCAGTCCGACTGCCCATGCCAGCGCAAACCAAATGTAGTTGTCGCGCGTACCCAGCCAAGTGTAGGCAAGGCAGATCATCAGGCAGAGCGTTGAATTGGTATAAATCTTCAGGCGCGGCAAAGGTTGCCACAGGCGTGAAGAGAATTCGGTTTTAAAGATGAAAAACAGCCAAAAAGCCGTTGCGCTGGCCATAGCCGCACCTTTTGCACCGAATTTCGGCACCAGCAGATAGAGCAGGGCGGTATTGGCGATAAAGGCAACGATGTTGATGACGGTAATCAGCCAAGTCAAGCGGACGACGTTCAAACCGATGCCGCTGACTTCGGTCAGCGTGTAAAACAGGGGGAAGAGCATACACGAGAGCAGGATAAATTGAACCTGCGTGTATTTTTCCGGCAGTATCCAAGTCGCCATCGGCGAGAAAATCCCGATGAGGCAAATCATTGCGCTGATGAGGACGGTCATGGAAAGCGTGATGTCGCCGATTTTATCCAGATTGGTTTTTTCTTCTACCCATTTGAACACCAAAGGCGCCCAAATGGTGGAAAACACACTTTGGAAAATCAGGGCGACGGCACCAAAGCTGACTGCCATCGAATAAATGCCCAATTCGTCCAAACCCGAGATGTCTTTGAGGACAAAGCGGTCAATCGAAGTCAGGCCCCAATAGGCCAGGTTGCCGAATGCCAGCGGCAGGCCGTAGCGCAGGCCGTCCCGATGCAGCTCGGACGACCATTTCGCATGGGAAACGGCTTGCAGGTCTTGGCGCAGCTGATATATCAACAGTACAACGGTCAGCACTTGGGCTGCGGTGTAGGCAAAAACCAGCGAAGTAGTATTTGCAGGCAAACCGGAGGCAATCACGACAAAAACCAACACCAAAATCAAGAATTTCGGCGCAAGCTGGCTGACGGAAAAAGCCAATGCCTGCTCTTTCATCCGCAAAATCAGGGCTAAAAAACGGGTAATCAGCGTGGTGGCCAAAAAAATCAGAAAGAGAATCCCCAAATTTGCACTGGGGATGTCAAAAATGATTTCAGACGGCCATGATGCGTTTATCAGTAACACTAAAACCACAACCGCCACCGTCAGAATCAATGGCGATAAAAAAACGGATTTGAACAGCGCGGCCTTGTCTTTAACGGCGTAATAGTCGCGAATATAGGATTGGTCCAGTCCCAAGCCCAAGAGCAGAATGCTCAGTCCGGCAATGGTCTGCAAGAGTACGATACGGCCGATGTCTTCCGCAGGGAAGTACCATGAGATGAGTGGCAGGGAAAGCAGGCCGAAGGCGGCGCTTCCTACCGGGCCCAATGCGTAGCCGAGGATTTTTTTCGCGTTCATATTATTTGTTTTCAGACGGCCAGAAGTTCGAGCTGAGCGTTTTTCGTAAGGTATGTGTTGTTACCGTTGCCGGTTTGCCAAGGCCGCCTGAAAAACAAATGGCCTTGGGAAACCGGCCGCCGTCCCGGTCGGGGAAACCGGAGGCAGCCGGATGCGTCTGAAGCAAGATTATGCTTTGATGACTTTAGGATTTTTTACTGGGAATTTGCCGCGTGTATCAACAATCAGCTTGGCATGTTCGGTGATCATGTCATAGTCGAATTTGTCGTGATCGGTGGTCAGAACCACGCAATCGTATTGGGCGACAGTTTCAGGGGTCAGCGCTTCGCTCTTCAGGTCGAAGTAGTGGTGGCCGGGGATGTGCGGGAACTCTGGAACGTGCGGGTCAGAGTAGGAAACCACCGCACCCAGTTTGTGCAGGCGGTCCATGACTTCCACAGACGGGCTTTCGCGCATATCGTCCACGTTTTTCTTGTAGGCGATACCCAATACCAAGATTTTGCTGTCTTTGATAGAACGGTTGTGGTCATTCAAAGCCAGGCCGACTTTTTCGATAACGTAGTCGGGCATATGGGAGTTCACTTCACCGGCCAGCTCGATGAAACGGGTGTTTACGCCGTATTCGCGTGCTTTCCAAGTCAGGTAGAACGGGTCGATAGGGATACAGTGGCCGCCCAAGCCAGGGCCTGGGTAATAAGCAACGAAGCCGAACGGTTTAGTTGCAGCGGCATTGATGACTTCGTGAATGTCGATGCCCATTTTGTCGGCAACGATTTTCATCTCGTTCACCAGGCCGATGTTTACGGCGCGGTGGATGTTTTCCAGAAGTTTGGTCAGCTCGGCCGCTTTGGTGGAGCTTACTGGAACAACTTTATCGATGGCAGGTTGGTACAGCGCAAGGCCGACTTCCAAACAAGCAGGGGTATGGCCGCCGATGACTTTAGGAATGGTACGGGTTTCAAAGTTAGGGTTACCCGGGTCTTCGCGCTCAGGAGAGTAAACCAAGAACACGTCTTGACCGACTTTCAAGCCGCCTTCTTCCATGCGCGGCAGCAATTCTTCTTCGGTAGTGCCGGGGTAGGTGGTGGATTCCAAAGACAGCACTTGACCGGCGCGTAGGTAGGGTTTTACCGCATCTGTAGTGTCGATCACAAAGCTCATGTCCGGCTCGCGGTATTTGTTCAGCGGAGTCGGTACGCACAAAATAACGGCTTCTACTTCGCCGATGCGGGAGAAGTCGGTCGTTGCTTCAAACAGGCTGTTGGAAGCAGCGGCAATTTTGTCGGAAGGGATATGCTCAATGTAGCTTTCGCCTTTGTTGAGCTTGTCGACTTTGTTGGTGTCAATGTCGAAACCCAAAACTTGGTAACCGATATCCACATAGCGCAACATCAGTGGTAAACCGACGTAGCCTAAGCCAACGATGCCGATTTTTGCGGTCTTATCGGCAAATTTTTGTATCGTAATGTTTTTCATGATGTCTTTCGTTTAATGAATGAGTAAATCGAGATGTTTGCGCGATGCCTGAGTTGTTTGCTGCAACCGCATAGCCATAGCCGGCTGCCGTATTGTGTGAAGCCTTAAAACCATACTTATAATTACATTAGACAAAATCATAAGCACTTATCTGATTCGTCTCAATCAAAAAAGTTTAATGGTCGTTCAGACGGCCTATAAGGCATGAAAACGGTATTTTTGAATGCTTAATTTTTAGAAGTTACATTCAACTACATGTTTTGATTTTAGATATTGTTTTGTCAAATGCATGGTTCATGAAATGAAACTACCGTTTATGCCGTTTAAAACCCTTCTAGAATAAAAACTTTTAATAAATTTTCGTGACTTAACTTATCTTAATAATCCATTATTTCGTGATGAAAAAAAGGAAAATTTGTCGATAATCAGCTTGAGGATAGTTAACTTAAGTCAAAGTTTTAAATTGGAATACGCTAAAGTCATTATAATATATTGACGAAAAAATTACATTTATTGCTATGTGAATAATAGATATATGCTATTGAAAGTGATTTGATTATTAATTTGAGGCAATTAGATGGATTGTTTCCGGAGAGCCCATTTAATGTCCTGTCCGATGATTTCTACTGATTGACTTTGCCAAGGGCCGTCTGAAAGTAGGGCGGCCGGATTTTCAGAAAGGGAGAAAAGAGGTTTGCCTGCGCCTAACAGTTTCGGCGCTTGGTAGAGGACGATTTCATCCACCAAGTCATCCTTCAGGAAGGCTGAAGCAAGTGTGGAGCCGGCTTCTACCAGAACTTCGCCAAAGCCAAACTCTGCCAGTTGCGGCATGAGTGAAAGAAGATTGATGCGGCCGTTGATGTGTTCAGACGGCCTGATGATGCGGATATGTTCAAATGTGCGTAGAGCCTGCAAACGTTGTTCGTCTGAGGAAAGGGTAACGATAACGGTCGGGCTTTCGGTATCGGTAACGAGGTGGCAGTCTAAAGGAGTTTGCAGTCGGCTGTCCAAGACGATACGCGCAGGTTGGCGTAGAGTGGGGAAGCTGCGAACGTTGAGTTTCGGGTTGTCGGCAAGTACGGTACCGATACCGGTCAAAACAGCGCAACTTTCGGCACGGAGAATTTGTACGTCTTCGCGCGCCGCTTCGCCGGTAATCCAAAAGCTGCGGCCGTCTGAAAGGGCGGTTTTGCCGTCCAAACTGGCGGCGCACTTGAGGCGGACAAACGGTCTGCCACGTTCGATACGTGACAGAAAACCGCGGTTGAGTTCGCGCGCCTGAGCTTCCAACAAACCGCTTTCTGTACGGATTCCGGCGGCTTCCAGCATAGATAAGCCTTTGCCTGCGACCAACGGGTTAGGATCGGTCATGGCGGTGACCACGCGCGTTACGCCTGAATGAACGAGCGCTTCGGCGCATGGCGGTGTGCGACCGTAATGGCTGCAAGGTTCCAGCGTAACATAGGCCGTTGCGCCTTTTGCTGCCGCTCCGGCCTGCCTCAACGCATGAACTTCAGCGTGCGGTTCGCCTGCTTTGACGTGGAAACCTTGTCCGACGATTTGGGCACCGTGTACAATTACGCAGCCGACGCGGGGATTGGGGGAAGTGGAAAACCGCCCAAGCTTGGCCAGCTCGAGGGCGGTTTGCATCATTTGGGTATCAAGTGCGGAAAACATGGTTTCAGACGGCCTTATTTGGCTTTGCATTCGGCGATGACTTGGGTGAATTCGGAAACGTCTTTAAAGCTTTTATAGACAGACGCGAAGCGGACATAAGCGACTTGGTCGATTTTTGCCAGCTCTTCCATCGCCATTTCGCCGACGATGTGTGAAGCGACTTCTTTTTTGCCCAAACGGTAGAGGCGTTGCTCGATAAGGGCAACGGTTTCATCGATTTGTTCTTGCGTAACAGGGCGTTTGTGCAGCGCGCGCTCAAGGCTGGTCTGCAGTTTGTGCGGATTGAAGGGAACCCGTGTGCTGTCGGATTTGATGACTTGCGGCATCCGCATTTCAACGGTTTCAAAGGTGCTGAAGCGTTGTCCGCATTCCAAGCATTTGCGACGGCGACGGATGCTGTTGGTGTCTTCCAGCCATCGCGAGTCGGTTACTTGTGTGTTGGGGTGTTGGCAAAACGGGCACTTCATCGGGTTTCCTTGTCATACGCTCGGCAAGGTCGCTAAGCAATTGAATTTATTGTTTGTGACCTATTATTGTAGCGGATTGCGCTATTTTCGTATAGTAAAGGCTTTTTCGTCGGATTAAGTATAAAAAGGCCGTCTGAAAGGGCAACTTGAGTGAAGTTGATCTTTTCAGACGGCCTTGAGTTTTTCAATCAATCAACCGTTAAACCGATACGCCGACGGCACGGGCGATTTCCAAACCTTCTTCCGCGCTCATATAAACCGGATTTTCGGGGCGGTCGCTGCGGACGATATCGCCGTCTTGAAACATCACCAATTCATTGACTGCCAACTGCGACCAAGTTTCATCGCGCGTCAGGGGCAGGGTGGCGATGACGGAGACTTTATCGTTTGGTGTGGTCACTTTGGAAAAATCGACCATCACGTCGTCGTCCAGCAGGCGTGCTTTGCCAAACGGGGCTTTGCGTACTATGTAGTGCAGCAAGGTACTGGCATGGGCAAACAGGCAGTCGCCGTTGGACATCACAAAGTTGAACAAACCGTAGCGGCGGATTTCATGAGTCAGGCCGGCAATGGCATCAAACAAAACTTCAGGTTCGGGTTTGGTGGCAAAGCGGCTGCGCAGGCGGTTGAGGATAAAGCAGAACGCACGTTCGGAATCGGTTGTGCCGACCGCGTGGTAGTACTCGCCCTGCTCGGGGAAAAAATCAATCAAATGGCCGTTGTGTGCAAACAGCCAATATTCGCCCCACATCTCGCGCATGAAGGGATGAGTGTTCGCCAACGAGGTCTGGCCTTGTGAGGCCTTGCGGATATGGGCGATAACGTTTTCAGATTTGATCTGATAGGCGCGCACCAAGTCAGCAACGGGCGAGTTGGCACTGGGCTTGTCGTCGTGAAACAAGCGCACGCCTTTGCCTTCGAAAAAACCGATACCGAATCCGTCGGCATGGTGGTCGGTAATGCCGCCACGGCGGCGGAAGCCTTCGAAAGAAAACATGATGTCTGTGGGAGTGTTGCAATTCATGCCGAGCAGTTGGCACATGGCGTTAACCTTTTTTCCGGGTATTTATAGGGTTATTATGGTGTATCGGGCAGGCAGTTTCAATATATTCTTTGCCGTTTTGGGGCAGGTGATACAGGTCGTATCGAATTAAAAATAAATATTTTCGCCTTATTGGAGATTTTTAGGATATTTGCTAATTCTGTGCTAACACTTCCCCTATAAAATGTTTTGTAGAACAAAAAGACCTCCTCACATAACGATATGTTCTACTCACAACGAAAACATAATTTTCCCCACCATCGTTTTACCTCAAGGAGTGTTCAATGAAACTGAATCTGCAAAAAACCACCGCTGCTGTTTTGGCTGTTGTATTCAGCGTAGGCGCATTTGCCGCTAATAATGCCTATAACCCATTCGAGTATGGCTACAAAAATCACAAATACGGCAAAAAATGGGGCAAGCCTGCATCTGAAGCCGAAGGCGAAAAAGTAATGAAAAATGCGGCATACCGTTCCGGCGTGTATTACACCAACGTAAACCGCATTCCGGCAAAAGCAGACCGCAACGGCGTGAAAACCGTACAGGTTAACGACGCATACACCCGTCAAAATCTCGGCCGTTATGCGTTTGATACCATTAAGAGCGGCGGTTCGGAAGTATATTACGGCGAGTGGGTTGGCAAAGAATACGCTAAAGGCACCAACCGCGGCGTTTACTACTCCGGCGACAAACGCGCTACCTCTATGCCTGTATCCGGTGTAGCCAACTACGCGGTTAAAGGCATCAACAACTACACCGGCAATAATCCTCTGACTGGTACATTGCGTGCCGACTTCGGTCAAAAAGTCTTGACCGGTTCTATGAAAAACAACGCCATGCAGCTGGATATTCATTCCCGCATCAAACCGTCTAGCGCATCATTTGAAGGCTACGCCCGCGCCAACGGCCACTTCGGTACAACCGAAGGCCACTTCTTCGGCAACGGTGCAAGCGCGTTGGCCGGTGTTGCCAAATTTAAGACTGACCGCAACTTGGATACGGCATACGGCGGTGTAAAACGCTAAAATCCGTAGTTAAGTAAAATGAAAGCCTGCTTCACGCAGGCTTTTTTAAACACCAGCCCGCCAACCTTCTCAAGGTCGTCTGAAAACCACCGACCGGAAAGCCGACACCATGTACAAACCGTCTGCCTGCCTTCTCCTGTTTCTCGCTGTCCCCGTCCTTGCCGCGCCGCGTTCTGACTTTTCAGACGACCGTACCGCGCAACGCCTGTGGCAGGACACCCGCCAAACCATGCAGGAACAGGAACAAAAAGTGCGTGAATATCATCTTAATATTTCTGCTCCATATACCGGGCAGACAGCCGAGAGCGATTCCGAAACCGACCAAGGCGAGGGACTGTTTAACGCAGTTAACCGCAGCGACTGGCAAACCGTTCGCCCGCTGCTCGAGCGTTATACCCAGCAAACCGAATACGACCCCGACATCGCCCTCTTTGCCCGCGCCTCACTCGCCCGCGGCGAAGGCAGGTGGAAAGATGCCAAACAAGACTACGAAACCCTGCTGCAACGCCATCCCGACTTCGCGCGTGGACGGCTCGATTACGCCCGCCTGCTCTTTGAAGGTCGTCTGAACCGCGAAGCCACTTCCGAATTTATGCGCCTGCAAAACGAAGACCTGCCCGAAGCCGTCAAAGAAAACATCGGCCATTTCCGCGACTCTCTAAACCAACGCCAAAGCTGGCAGGGCAGCCTTTCCGTCGGCGCCGTCCACAACAGCAACATCAACGAAGCCAGCGGCAAAGTGTGGTGTAAAACCGAAATCGACGGCGAATGCTGGGAAGAATTTTCAGGCGACAAGCCCATTTCCGCCAACGGCATCAAATACGAAGCCGCCGCCGTCCGCCGCTGGCAGATTAAAGGGCATCACGGCATCGCCACCCGCGCGCTCGGCTACGGCCGCTTCTACCGCGACCATAAAGACTTCAACGAACACACGCTCAACCTCAGCGCAGGCTACCAGTTTGAAAACCACCGCCACACCTTCGCCCTCGCCCCGCTCGTCGAATGGAACGGCAGCGGCGGCAAAACCCTCAACCGCGCCTACGGCGTACGCAGCGAGTGGAACCTCGACAAAGGCAGCTGGACATGGAACACCGAAGCCGAGTGGAAACACCTCTCCTATTCCGACAAAACCCGCCTGCTCGACGGCAGCCTCTTCTCCGTTTACAACACCCTATCCTACTTCCCGCGCAACGACCTCATGCTCTACGGCGGCATAGACTGGCAGCAGCGCAAAGCCAAAGAACCGGTGGACAGCTACCGCCTCATCTCCGCACGGCTGGGCGCGGCAAAAATGTTTGAAGCCGGCTTCGACGCCTCCGCCTCCGTCACCTTCGGCATCCGCAGCCACCGCGAAGAAAACGCCGTACTCGAACAACGCCGCCGCGACAAAGAGCAAACCTACCGCCTCAGCATAGGCGCGGACCGCTGGAAATTCGCCGGTCTCAAGCCCGTCCTCAGCTACAAACACCGCCGCGTCCACGGCAACACCGACTGGCTGTACAGTTACAAACAAAACGAAGTCGGTCTGTCGCTGGTCAAATCGTTCTAACGCAGGACGCAGAAACACAAAGGTCGTCTGAAATTCAGTTTTCAGACGACCTTTGCCGTTTTTGATGCACCGCGTTTCTGCCTGTCTCCCCTTCTCTGCCTTGCGGATAGAAAGAAACTGAAAAACGGCGCGGATAGAAGTTTTGGCTATAATCAAAGCATTAGGATTTATTTAACCGATATCAACCTAATTTGCTAGAATCCGTCGTTTTGCCGGTTGATTGAACGGCATTTTTCATAGAAACAAACCATAACCATGACCCACACACAGCAAAAATCCCCTAACCTTTGGCTGGTTATCACTGCTGCCGCCGCTATCCTACTGATTACCATCGGTATGCGCATGACTATGGGGCTGTTTGTCCGTCCGGTCGTCGACTCTACCGAGTTAAGCATCCAAGAGTTCAGCCTGATTATTGCCGTTTTCCAGTTGATGTGGGGCTTGTCCCAGCCGCTTTCCGGCGCGCTTGCCGACCGCTTTGGCGCGTTTAAGGTGTTAGGCGGCGGTGCGCTGCTGTTGGCATCTGCCTGTCTGATGGTGCCACAGATGCCGACTTATTGGGGGCTGATGCTGGCAATTGGGCTGCTTTTTTTCGGGCTGGTGTACGGGGCGGTTTTTAGGCAAATATGTTTTGTTCGGACTCTACGCCTCGCGTGTGGCGATGGTGCTGATCTACCTTGCCTCCCCGAGAACTGACGTCAATTTCTACATTTTCGCCGCCGCGCTGGGCTTCACTTGGCTCGCCACCGTCGCGCCGACCGCCGCGATTACGGGCAAACTGTTCGGCACGCGCTATCTGGCGACGCTGTTTGGGCTGACCATGTTGAGCCACCAAATCGGCGGCTTTTTAGGCTCGTATATCGGCGGCATCGTGATTTATCAATTCAACGATTACGGCTGGATGTGGTATGCCGATGCGGTGCTGGCGGGCATCGCGGCGTTGCTGAACCTGCCGATACGCGAAAAGAAACTGGTGCAAACCGCTTAAACACCAAGCCAAGCACAAAGGTCGTCTGAAAACGGAAAAACGGTTTTCAGACGACCTTTTTCTATCATTAGTGGGAAACGGTCGATGTGTTTGGCAATCATGGCTTGGGCGGTTTGCTGAAAGAAGGTACTCATGAGAAATCCCCTAAATGTCTTGGTGGGAATTTAGGGGATTTTGGGGAATTTTGCAAAGGTCTCAATTAGCGTGCAAATGTGCTTGCAGTGAAAAAATATTGGAAATAATATCAATGCAAGTAATAATTTTTATCAAGAAGGAGATGAGTGTGAAATTTTTAGCTGCTTTGCTGTGGCCGGCCATGTTGCTGCCCATTTTGTCTCATGCCGATAGCGGCATTCAGACGGTCTCTGTTTCTCAAGCATATGCGGATGACGCAACGGGCTGCGGGCAGCTTTATCCTGTAGAGAGCTTCGAGAATTTGTTCAGACAGATGGCCGGCACGCTGCATAGTGCCTGTTTGCTTGATATGCCGCCTGAAGATTTAGCGAAAAAGTGGCAGATTCCCGTGTACCGGCGCTATCTGCGGCTTTCCGGCCGTTTGCGGCCTGACGGAGAAAAACAGGCGGTACTCAGATGGAAAGACAAGGCAGAGCGGCAGAAATGGCTCAAACACAGGCGGCGTAAGCTAAAACGGCCGACCGACGGCTTTACGGTAGTGCATCAGACCGACTACGACGGCAGCACTTTTTTAGAAATCGAAGCAACGCCTGATTATATAAAACGATACCGTTCATTGTTTCCTGACGACCGTTATCCTGATGATTTGCCGAAACCCTATGTTTCATCTCATATCCTAAGCCCGGTCAGCGTATGCTTTAACAATGGAACAGAACAAGTTTTTCCTAGGTATACGGTAGTAAAACAAGTAGCAGTAGATGAAAACAACCATTTGATCGGGAGTGATAGACATTTGGTTATAAGGGAGGAGAAAGGTGCAGGAATATTATTTCAGCATCCAACAGACAAATGCATTAATGATATTTCCAGCATCTTTCTTATCAGATAGTCGATAGTATTTAATTTTAAAGGTATATGGTATGGCTACAACAGCACAAATCCGGCAGCATTTTTTAAAATTAGGGATGCCTGTTTCGGAAGTTAATCAGATTATTCGGGATTCAATTTTACTGGGGCAAACCCATAACTTTATCAATCAATAGGGGTTAGGGAGTATTCAAGCAAACACTAAATATTCCGGCATATTTTTCCAAAGCAAACTAATTGGCAGTAAAGAAAATAGAAGTATTGTATTCGGTACGGCAGACAAAAGATATCTGACTGCTTCTGATTGGGCTCATGAGTTAGGACATGGTTTGTCGAAAACAATTTCCAAGCTTGATCTTGATATTGATGGAAATCGCAATATAACAGCGAATGAATATGCACGAAGATTTGTTTATGAAGAAGGAAAAGCCGAATACAACCGTTTTCAGTTTGATTTGCGGAACAACCCAAAAGAAACCAAATACGGATCGGATACGGCAGCAATCAAGGCGATGAACCAACAACAGGCTGTTGATTATTTTGCCCACAAAATGAAAACCCAAAACCCCAGCGGACAGCCCAGCCATACTTATTGGACATGGGCGAAATCTGTATTCCTTAAGGAAACCAATCCAAACCTGCTAAACGGTAAAACTCCAGCCGAAAAGCAAAAAATTCTGCAATCAGGAATGGATGAAGCAGCGCCTGACCATCCCAACAGACTGTTTGGCGTAGGTGACGAGCGGGTTCGCTTTCAGAAAACCGATCCAAATATGCCGCTTAGTCTGATGCCGATGATGACACGTGGAAATCCTATGTTGATGGTGGTATTTGTACCTGCCAACAGCCGTTTGGCAGACGGTACGGTAACGACGGCTGCAAGAACAGCGTTATATTATTCTTCAGGCGGAAAGCAGGGGGCGATTGAATTCGGTATCGGTAGCGCGGGCAAGAGTGTCAGCTTCAACGATAATTTAGTAAATTACTCAAAAAGTGCGTATGCGGCATTGATTACTTCAGCCAGCAGGCTTCATTCCAATGCAGTGAACCGCTTGGCTGCTTTGGTCGAACAGCAAAAATCCGAACAGGCATCAGGAAAAGGCAAAGAAATTCATAATGAAAACGAAGCTTTGAAAGCTTTGCAGGATTTACTGAACAAAGCCAATATTTCACTTGATTTGCAGGGCGGAGTGGATAATCTTCAGCAGAATTTTGACCAAATTGCCAAAAATTACCATACTCCTCTTGCTATCGAGCTGTATGGAGAAGAGTTGCTCACGACTTCGGTGGAGGATGGAGTGAGTTTTGATATGGATGGCGACGGGATGGTCGAACAGACGGCTTGGCTCAAAAAAGGCAGCGGTTTTTTGGTTTGGGATAAAAATGGAGACGGCATGGTAAACGACGGAACGGAGATGTTTGGTGAGGCAACAGTTATGTCTGACGGCAAGCGCGCAGAAAACGGCGTAGAAGCTTTGAAAGATTTGGACAGCGACAATAATAATATCATTAATCAATATGATGAATTGTGGGGTGAGCTAAGAATCTGGCATGACGAAAACAGTAACGGGAAAACGGAGGAAGGAGAGCTTTCTCTATTGTCCGACTGGGATATCCAGTCGATCTCTTTGGATTTTGCAGAAATCAATCTGAAAGATGAAGCCGATAATAAAATATTATTTGAATCAGAAGTGGTTTTGGAAAATGGGGAAAGGCGCAAGGTTGCCGATATTGATTTCCAAAACGACAAAGGAATTTACAATGAGTTGGCAGGTGAAATTTCAGCAGAGACAGCCGCTGATGTCGTGTATCCGACGGAAATTTCAACATCGGTTATACTGCCCGGAGAAAATACTGCATATATCCCGGCCGTATAAACACGTTATCAGATATGGCTTCCAAAGATATTTGGCAGGATAATCCTTTTGCGTGAGGCATTCAGACGGCCTTAAAGTGTTTCCAGACAGGACGGCATTGTTCGGGTAAGTCGGGACAGGCGCCGAGTATGCCGCCGCTGAAGTCGTTGGGGCGGTGGAAGTCGCTGCCTGCGCTGGCGAGAAAGTTGAAACGGTCGGCAAGCAGGGCATAGTTGAGGCGGTCGTTTTTACAGCAGTTGCCGCTGTGTACTTCAATCCCTGCGCCGCCGAGATTTTTAAATTCTTGAAACAGGTTTCGTTTGGCGGTGGCGGATAATTCATAGCGCATCGGGTGGGCGATAATGGCCATGCCGCCCGCGCCTGTAATCGCGGCTACGCAGTCTTCCAGTGTGGCCCATTCATGTCTGACGGAACAGGATTTGCCGTCTCCCAGATATTTGGTAAATGCCTGCTGTTTGTTTTTGACATGGCCTTCGCGGATGAGGAATTCGGCAATGTGGGTGCGGCTGGCCATTTCTTTGTTGGCGGCCAATGCCAGTGCGCCTTCATACGCGCCTGTTATGCCTTTTTTCTCCAGTTTGGCCGCGATGGCTTCCAATCGTTTCAGACGGCCTTTGCGGACTTCGGCAAGCAGGTTTTGCAGGGCTTCGTTGTGTTCGTCAAAGTCCAAACCGACAATGTGGATGGTGCGGCCGTGCCAAGTGACGGATATCTCCACGCCGTTGACGAAGGGGAGGCCGAGGGTATCGGCTTCGGTGCGTGCTTCGGCAAGTCCGCCGGTATGGTCGTGGTCGGTCAGGGCGAGCAGGGTGCAACCGTTTTGACGGGCGAGTCGGACAACTTCGGTTGGGGACAACATGCCGTCTGAAACGGTCGAATGGCAGTGTAAATCAATCATGGTTTTGCTTTGAATTTTCTTAAAAAAGGCCGTCTGAACGTTTCAGACGGCCTTGTTTTAGAACATTAGAACAGAGAGTCCAGTTGTTGTCTGTTATTGTTGCTGGTATTGCTTGGCAGAACTGGGGTTTCGTCTGATTCTTCACGGGCTGGCGCAGTGTTGCTCTCGGCACTGCGGCGGTTTTCATTCGGAACGGCACGACGGGCAGGTTGAGCAGGACGCGGAGCAACGCCGCTGTTGTCCAAGGCCAGGTCGGAGCTGGTGGTCATGCGTTCGCGCATATACACTTCGCCGCCGTTTGTAACCACGCCTTCAGGTGCTTTCATCGGTTTGACGCTGGTGCCTTTCAGGGCGAAGCGCATGTATTCTACCCAAACCGGTACGGCGATTGTGCCACCGTAGCCTGCACTGCCCATGCTGCGCGGTTTGTCAAAGCCGATATAGACGGCAGTCACAACGCTAGGGGTGAAGCCGACAAACCATGCGTCTTTGTTGTCGTTGGTGGTACCGGTTTTACCGGCGATGTCGGAGCGGCCCAGTGCGGCTGCACCGCGCGCGGTACCGACACGGACAACGTCCTGCATGATTTTGTACATGATGTAGGCGTTGCGCGGGTCAATGGCTTGAGGTGCGTTTTCACCGGCCACTAACGGCTGCATTTGCGCTCTCAGACGGCCTTGGCTGTCGTAGATTTTGTCGATGACGTGGGCAGATACTTTGTAACCGCCGTTGGCAAAGACGCTGTAACCTTCTGCAATACGCAACGGAGTGGTTTCGCCTGTACCCAAAGCCATAGACAGGCTGGCAGGGATTTCAGATGGCTTGAAGCCGAAGCGTTGGATATATTGTTGCGCGTAGCCGATGCCGATAGACATCAGGATGCGGATGGATACCATGTTTTTCGACGCGGTCAAAGCCTGACGCAGCGTGATGTAACCGGCATAGCGGCCGTCAGAGTTTTTCGGGTTCCACGCTTTACCGTTTGCACCTTTGCCCGGCAGGGAAATCGGCGCATCGTTAATCATGGTGGAGGCAGTCATGCCTTTTGCCAAAGCGGCGGAATAAACGAACGGTTTGAACGTCGAGCCGGGTTGGCGCATGGCTTGAGTTGCGCGGTTGAAGGTTTTGCTGTGGTAGTCGTAGCCGCCGACCAATGCACGGACTGCACCGGTTTTCGCGTCTAAAGACACCAATGCGCCTTGCAACAAAGGCTCTTGAACGACGGTAAAAGTATCGCCACTGCCTTTAACGCGAATGACGGAGCCGCGACGGATGCGGTCATCTCCCATTTTTTCGTTGTTGACGGCACGGGCGGCAAAGCCTAAAGCGTGGCTGTTCAGCGTGACTTTACGGCCGCTTGGCAACTGAATCTGTACACCTTTGCGTGAGGCTTCCAAGACAACCGCCGGAATCATTTTATCGATGGTGTAAAGTGTAGAAAGATATTGGCTGACAGTTTCTTCTACGTTATCGCTTTTGCTCAGGTCGATGTAGTTTTCTGCACCGCGGTAGCTGCTGCCGCGGTCGAAATTGCGCAGAACTTTACGCAGGGCTTCGGTGGCGACGCGCTGGTGTGCGGTATCGACGGTGGTATATACCTTGAAGCCTTGTGTGTAGGCATCTTCGCCGTATTTTTCAAACAGCTCTTGACGCACCATCTCGGCAACATACAGGGCATTTTGGTCGATGTTTTGTACAAAACGCTCGTAATGCAACTCTTCTTTCAAAGCCTGATCGCGTTGCTGCAGGGTGATCATGCCTTCTTCCAGCATATTGTTCAGAATATAAGCCTGGCGCAGTTTGGCACGCTCAGGGTTTACAATCGGATTGTAGGCGGAAGGTGCTTTAGGCAAGCCGGCCAACATGGCGGCTTCAGCCAATGTTAATTCATTAACATTTTTATTGAAATAAATTTGGGCGGCAGAGGCAAAACCATAAGCGCGTTGACCCAAATAGATTTGGTTGAAGTACAGCTCCAAAATCTTGTCTTTACTTAAAGACTGCTCGATTTTGTAGGCCAACAGGGCTTCGTTGAACTTACGGGTGAACGAACGCTCGCTGCTCAGGTAGAAGTTTTTGGCAACCTGTTGCGTAATCGTACTGGCACCGGATTGAACACCGCCGGCCATGACGTTGCCGATTGCGGCGCGCGCCACGCCCCAAACGTCCACACCCCAGTGGTCGTAGAAGCGTTTGTCTTCGGCGGCAATCACGGCGTCTTTTAAAATTTTCGGGAAGTCACCGATTTTGGTAAATTCACGCCGTTGTTCGCCGTAAACGCCAATGACTTGGCCGTCTGAAGAATAAATCGTCAGCGGCATTTTTGGTTTGTAGTGTTGTAAAGAGTCCAAAGACGGCAGTTTTGGATAGGTTACCAAAATTGCAATTGCAATCAGACCTACACCGAAAAGAGCCAGTCCTAATAAGAGACCCATGCAGGTCGTTATAATTTTTTTAATCATGACTAAGTAATAATTTTGCCATTAATGGCGATAAATAAAGTAAAATGGGAAACGATTTCTATCAGCCACAGTCAATACTGTGTAAAGAATAAGAAGTCCTTTACGGATAACGAAACAGTTACTCACTCCTAAATGATACAGGGAAGTCAAATCATGCGCTTATTTAAAAGCACGAAAGATACCAAAACAGGCAAGGCTTCTAGCGGATTGAACAACCGCTCTGCCATCGGCGTCGACATCAGCCAACATGCCATTAAGATGGTACAACTGACAGGCCGTAGTTTAAACCAAATTCAGCTGGAAAAATACGTTATTACCAAATTGCCTAAAAATATTGTCAAAGGCAACAAAATTCAAGACTACGATCAGCTTGCCACTTACATCCAACATACTTACACACAATTACGCAGTTCTTGCAAAAATATTGTTGCGGCTGTGCCACAAAATTTGGCGACAGTCGAGCAAATTATTTACAACCCGCGTGATACCGATTTGGACTTGGAAGAGTTTGTCGAGGCGGAAGTCGGCCAATTTGCGCCTATTGAAGAAATGAACTACGACTTTCAAGCCGAAGAAGTCGGTTCGGGCCAGCATGTTTTAGCTGTTGCCGCTAAAAAAGACGATGTCGAACCGCGCATTGAAATGTTTGAAAATGTGGGCTTGCCTTTGTCCGCTTTGGATTTGGACTTACTGGCGCAACGCAATGCCTTCGTTTATTGGATGAATACGCATGCTCCCGAAATGGCAGAGGAAAAAGTTGCCGTGTTCGGCATTCATGCGACGCAAATGTATGCCCTGATTCTGCAAAACGGCCGCATTCTCTATAAACAAGAAACTCCGGTCAGCACAGAGCAGCTCAATCAGCTGATTCAGCGTACTTATCGGGTAACGGAAGAAAAAGCCGCTCAAATGATGGCTTCCCAAAACAAGCCTTCCGACTACCAGTCTCAGATTGCCGACCGTTTTAATGTGCAGGTTGCGCAAGAAGTTCAGCGGGTTTTGCAATTTTACTATACCACGCAGGCCACTGATTCTTTCGCCAATATCAAACACATCCTGCTGACCGGCTTTACCGCTCAGCAGGCAGGTTTGGCGGAAAGCATTTTCTCGCAAACCAATACGGCAACAGAATACCTGCATCCGATTTCATATGTGGAACGCAGTGCAAAAGTAGAATTGCCGCAGTTTCAAATTGATGCGCCGTCACTGACGTTGGCGTTTGGATTGGCATTAAGGGGACTTTGAGAACATGATCGAATTAACCAGAATCAACCTTCTTCCGTATCGGGAAGAGATTAAACAGCGCAAGCAGCAGCAATTCAAAGTATTGATGCTTGGCGCTTTTGCAGTGGGTTTGGGCTTGGCAGCCGCTACCTATCTCGGTATTGATAGCGCCATCAGCAATCAAGAAGGCCGCAACAATTTCCTGCAAACCGAAATCGACAGACTTGATAGAGAATTGGGCGAAATCGATAAACTTCAGCAAGAAAAAGAAGCCTTCTTGGCCAAGAAGCTGAAAGTGGAAGAGTTGCAGGAAAAACGCTATCAAGCAGCTTATATCCTTGATTCTTTGAATGCGCTTACGCCCGATAATACTTATTTGACTGCGTTGGAAGCAGAAAGCCCGACCAGCTATAAAATTAGCGGCCATGCCGTCAGCGACAATAAAATCGCCGTTATGATGCGCTCCCTGCCAAGTACAGGTATTTTCTTGCAGCCTGAATTGTTGAGCATCAAAAAAGTAGATAACTACCAAGAATTTACTTTGAAATCTTCAATCAACCAAGTGAATACGCCGGCTCCTGCACCGACTGCACAAAGCAGCAGTGAAATAGCCGAACCTGTGGCAGAACCTGCTCCGGAGGCTCAATAATGGCATCTAAAAACTTGAAACAATTGGACGTACAAAACCTGTACCTGCTCAATATGCCTTCAAAACTTTTGCTGGCAGGTTTATTGATTGTCGGTATGTTGGCTTTGGGCTATGTCGGCGTATTTAAAGATCAGATTGAAACCCTGAATACGCAGGAAGCCAAAGAAGAAGAGCTGAAGGAAACCTTTACGCGTAAAAGCATTCAGGCGGCAAGCTTGAACAATTTGAAAGCAGAATTAGCTTCTATCCGTTCTGCATTTGACGTTTTGTTGAAGCAACTGCCGACCGACGCGGAAATTCCGAACCTGATTCAAGAGCTGCATCAGGCAGGTTCAACCAACGGGCTGCGTTTGGACAGCGTTGCACCACTCCAACCTGAAAACGATGGTCCGATTCAAAAACTGCCGTATCAGATTTCCATCACAGGCAAATACTCTCAGATCAGCCAATTTACCCGTGATGTAGGCGATTTGTCGCGCATTATTACGTTAGATTCCTTGAAACTCGTGAACGCAGGCGAGGATAAAGAGGGCAAAGGCAATAAAGGCGAGTTGACATTGAGCGCGATTGCGACGACTTACAAAGCACGTCCGGCCGAAGAGATTGCTGCCGAATTGGCTGCGCAACAGGCACAAGAAGAAGGCAAACCTGCCGAGAATGAGCAAAAATAAAAGAATAGGGAAATCATGAAAAAAATCATCTTACTCTTAAGTCTTCTTCCCTTGGCAGCCTGTACGCAAAGCTATGAAGATTTGACTCAATGGATGACGCAAACCCGTCAGGAAGCAAAATCCAAGATTATTCCGTTTGAAGAGCCGACGGTTGCATTGCCTAAGCCGTATAGCCCGCCGAACTTTAAAGGTATGAATGCGTTTGATTCACGCCGTTTGGACACTGCGCCTAAAGGCGGCAATGCGCCGGATGTGAACCGTCCGAAAGAAACATTGGAAGCCTTCAGTTTGGAAAACATGGCCTTTGTCGGAACGCTGCAAAGCGGCGGCAAAGTTTCCGGATTTATCAAGGTCAACGACCATGTTTATACCGTTTATCCCGGAAACTACATCGGTCAGAATTACGGCAGAATCCAAAGTATTACCGAAGATAAAATTATCTTGACCGAGCAAGTTGAAGACAGCTACGGCAACTGGGTGTACCGGAAGGCCGAATTGCCATTGAGCAGTAAAGAGGCGGATTCTTCCAATAGCTCAGATAGTTCGAATTCAAATTAATTTAGGGGTCTCACTCGATTATGAAAACCAAGTACATGACAAAATTATTTGCCGGCTTCAGCGTTGCCCTCGCTGTTCAGACGGCCTTTGCAGGCAATATTACCGATATTAACGTTTCTACTTTGCCTGACAACCAAAAAATCATCAAAATCCGTTTCGACAAAGATGTCACCACACCTCATGGTTTTGTAACATCTACGCCGGCGCGTATCGCATTGGATTTTGCCAACACCAATATCCGTTTGCCTCAGCCTGTTTTGGAATATGCCGACCCATTGCTGAATCAAATTACTGCGGCGCAAAACAATGACCGTGCACGCGTGGTTTTGGGTTTGAACAAAATCAGCCAATACAATACTGAGATTCGCGGCAATGAAGTTTGGGTATTTGTAAACGAATCTACTGATCAAACCAATGCGGCCGTTGCAAATGAACGTGCGGCTACGCCGTCTACCGCGCGCGCTGCTCAGACTTATCAAGCCGTTTCAGCAGCCAATATCGATTTCCGCAAAGGCGCACGCAATTCCGGCATTATTGAATTGTCCGCCCCTGGTTTCAGCGGACAGCCGGATATTAAACAGCAGCGCGACCGCGTGGTTGTGACATTGAAAAACCATACTTTGCCGACACAAGCGCAACGCAGTTTGGATGTGGCTGACTTTAATACACCTGTACAAAACGTTACGCTCAAACGTATCGGCAATTCTACCCAGCTTATTATCCGCAACAATAATACGAATTGGGACATCAATACCAAAGCTTCTTCCGGACGCTTTGTATTTGAAGTATCGCCTAAAGCCGCCAATACCGAATCCGGCGGCTTAAACCACAATGCGAACAAATCGTTCAAAGGCCGTAAAATTTCTTTGGATTTCCAAGATGTAGAAGTTCGTACCATCTTGCAGATTTTGGCAAAAGAATCCGGCATGAATATTGTTGCCAGCGATACCGTCAAAGGCACTATGACTTTGTCCCTGAAAGATGTACCTTGGGATCAGGCTTTAGACTTGGTTATGCAGGCGCGCAATTTGGATATGCGCCGTCAAGGCAACATTATCAATATCGCACCTCGCGATGAATTGTTGGCAAAAGACAAAGCCTTCTTGCAGGCTGAAAAAGAGATTGCCGAATTGGGTCCGCTGTATTCTCAAACCTTCCAGTTGAAATACAAAAACGTGGATGAATTCCGCAAAATTCTGCGTTTGGAAGAATACGACAGCAATAATTCCAACACCCGCAACACTCTGTTGAGCAACCGAGGCAGCGCCTTAATCGATCCGGCCACCAATACACTGATTGTGACCGACAACCGCGGCGTGATTGAGAAATTCCGCAAACTGATTGATGAATTGGACGTTCCAACCCGTCAAGTGATGGTGGAAGCGCGTATTGTGGAAGCTGAAGATACCTTCTTCCGCAACTTGGGCGTTAAATTCGGTTCCGGTGGTGCGATCGGCCGTACGGCATGGGGCAGCAACTGGAGCAATGCACAAACCAACTACAAGACCAATGCCTCATTTAACCGTGGCGATGTAGGCTACCGCACATGGACTTTGGATCCGAATGTCAGTCTGCCGACCGCAGCCGCAGTCAACAGCATTGCGCTGGTGCGTGCGTTCTCGTCCGGCGCATTGGGCTTGGAAATCAGCGCGTCTGAAGAACAAGGTAAGAGCAAAACCATTTCCAATCCGCGCGTGCTGACACAAGACCGTAAAGAAGCCAAAATTGAATCCGGTACGGAAATTCCTTACCAAGAGGCTTCTTCCAGCGGTGCGACTTCGATTACCTTCAAGAAAGCCGTTTTGGGCTTGACCGTAACGCCGAACATTACGCCTGACGGTCAAATTATCATGACTGTGAAGATTAATCGCGATACCCCGATCGACTGTACCGTAGATTCTCTGATGACCAAGTGTATCAACACCAAACACTTGAATACCCAAGCCATGGTTGAAGATGGCGGCACGCTGATTGTCGGCGGTATTTACGAGGAAGAAAGCACCAATGCGGTGAACAAAGTACCTGTTTTGGGCGATATTCCCGTTGTCGGCAATCTGTTCAAATCACGCGGCAAACGTGAAAACCGCCGTGAGCTGTTGATCTTCATCACGCCGCGCATTATGGATAATGTGGGTAACAATCTGCGTTACTGATTTTTAAAATGACAAACAGGCATATCTGAAAAGGTATGCCTGTTTTGGTTTTCAGACAGCCTGAGATGAAAAGGCCATCTGAAAAACGACGAACTTTTCCACGAAACCACCATATCGTATAAAATGACCCACATGGAAAAAATCAACGGCAATTTAATCTTAATCGGGCTGATGGGCGCGGGCAAAACCACTTTGGGCAAGCAGCTTGCCCAAATGTTTGAATGCCCGTTTTACGACAGCGACTACGAAATCTGCACTTCTTCGGGTGTAACCATTCCGACCATTTTTGAGATGGAAGGGGAGGAAGGCTTCCGCAACCGTGAAACCAATATGCTGAAGAAGCTCGCTTCCCGGCGCAACATCGTTTTATCGACCGGTGGCGGCTCCGTATTGCGCAGTGAAAACAGGCAGATTTTGCGCCAAAACGGTACGGTTGTTTATCTGCATGCCAGCCCCGAAACCTTGCTGGAGCGTACCCGTTACGACAGCAACCGGCCGCTGTTGCAAGTTGCCAACCCTTTGGCCAAACTGCAAGAGCTGTATGACCAACGCGATACGCTGTACCGTCAAACTGCCCATCTCGTCATCGAATCCGACAGCTGTCACAAAACGCTCAAACGCCTGATGCAGGCTTTAGGCGAATAAACACGTTTTGCAAAGGAATACCATGCGCACACTGACTGTCCAAACCCCGTCCCATCAATATCCCATCTTTATCGGGCATAAACTGATTGAGCAGGCAGATACGTTGCTTCAGCCCTATTTAGGCAAAAAAGCAGCCATCATTACCAACAAAACCGTTGCGCCGCTTTATCTCAAACAGCTTCAGACGGCCTTAGACAGACTGGGCGTGCCGCATTTCAGCATCATCCTTCCTGACGGCGAAGAATATAAAAACTGGCAGACGCTCAACCTGATTTACGATGGCCTGATGCAAAACCGTGCCGAACGCAAAACCACTTTAATCGCTTTGGGCGGCGGCGTGATAGGCGACATGGTCGGCTTTGCCGCGGCGACTTATCAGCGTGGTGCACCTTTTATCCAAGTGCCAACCACATTGCTCAGTCAGGTCGATTCCTCGGTCGGCGGTAAAACCGCCATCAACCATCCGCTCGGTAAAAACATGATCGGCGCGTTCTACCAGCCGCAAGCCGTGCTGGCCGATTTGACCGCCCTGCAAACGCTGCCGCAACGCGAACTTTCCGCAGGCATAGCCGAAGTCATCAAATACGGCGCATTGGGTGATGCCGAATTTTTTGCTTGGTTGGAAGAAAATATGGCCGACCTGATGGAGCAACACCAAGAAAAAATGGCAGAAGCCGTTTACCATTGCTGCAAAATGAAGGCCGATATTGTTGCCCAAGACGAAACCGAGCAGGGCATCCGCGCATGGCTTAATCTCGGCCACACTTTCGGCCATGCCATCGAAGCCGAAATGGGCTACGGCGTATGGCTGCACGGTGAAGCCGTTGCCGCCGGTTGCGTCCTTGCTTCCCGTTTGTCGCAAATTTTGGGCAAAACCCGACAAGCCGATACCGACCGCATTGCCGCTTTAATGGAAGCCGCCTCCCTTCCGTCTGCGCCGCCTGTTTTCTCCTTTGAAAAATGGATTGAACACATGAGCCACGACAAAAAAGTCAGCAGCGGCATCATGCGTTTTGTCGGTTTGGAATACTTGGGCAAAGCCAATATCACCGAAATTACCGATATGGAAATCCTCCGCCAAACCTTGCAGCCGTATTTGTGAGGAATGAATGAGGGTTGCTTTAAAATATAAAAAGGCCGAGACCTTTGCAAAAAAGCCCTTCCCCCAACAGCCGAAACCTAAACAAAGATTTTCGGCTG
>NZ_KV810247.1:0-14636 GCF_001812735.1 Neisseria sp. HMSC069H12 | reverse complement strand
ATTATCGAAATAGTCGTACATCGATAATCTATTTATACAAAGGCCGTCTGAAACAATCCAATGTTTCAGACGGCCTTTTTATGAAATCAAAAATTGCTAGAGTTAAGACAGAGGTCTTTATTCGCAATTTAAGCCTTTTGTTTTTTCGGCGAATGTATCCATGGCAATTTGGCACATACGTTCACGTTGGCCTACGTCGGCGGCGGGCAAGATTTGGCGCAGGTATTTTGTGTTGTCGCGTTGGAACGATGCTTTATCGCCTGCTTTTTTGTAACACGCATCCGCGCGGGTAAAGTATTGCTGGCAGATTTTCGGCAACTCTTCAAAGGATAAAGGTTTGCTTTTGTGCATGCCGTGCGCGGAGACGGATAAGGAGGAAAGAGTACACAGTGCAATGATTAAGGTTTTTGAAATGGTTTTCATGGTAAGCCTATTTATTGAAGTTGTTTAAATTAATTGTTCGCCCCAGTGCAGCTTTTGACGCAGGGTTTTGAAGTATTGGTAATCGGTAGGATGGAGGACGCGCAAGGGATTGTGATAGCGGTGGATGATGATGCGGTCAAAGTTTTGCACGTCGATATGGGATTGTCCGTCAAAATGTGCGCGTGCGTCGCCGCTTTTGGTAATGAGGATTTCGATCACGCTGGTGTCGGAGATGGCAATCGGACGGTTGGTCATGGATTGCGGGCAGATAGGCACAAGTGTGAAGGCGTGCAGACCGGCCTGCATGATGGGGCCGCCGGCGGCAAGCGCGTAGGCGGTCGAACCTGTCGGCGTGGAAATAATCAGGCCGTCCGAACGTTGGGTATAGACGAATTCTTGATTGATAAATACTTCAAATTCAATCATTTGTCCTGCACCGCCACGAGACAGTACGGTGTCGTTGAGGGCGAGGGCGCGTTCGATGGTTTCACCATCACGAATGATGCTGGCTTCGATGAGGATGCGCTCTTCGGGCAGATATTTGCCTTCCAGTACGGGGCGGATGCCTTCAACCATGGTATCGCGTGAGATTTGGGTGAGGAAGCCCAAGTGGCCTTGATTGATGCCGATGATGGGGACGGCGCGCGGGGCGACTTCGCGGGCGGCGGAGAGGAAGGTGCCGTCGCCGCCGAGCACAATGACGAGGTCGCAATATTTGCCCAGTTGGGCTTTGTTTACGATTTCGCAGTAGGCAGAATCTTGGATATAGACGCAGTGTTCTTCTACGCTCAATTCATCCAGATAGATGGTGAAGCCGTTTTTGCGTAGAAAAGAAACCAATGTGTGGACGGTATCTTGAATTTCGGGCGTATTGGGACGTGTAACGATACCGATGTTTTTAAATGGGCTTTTCATGATAGTAGGCCGTCTGAAATTAAGTGTCTAATCTATCCAGATATCGCGCTCGAGCCGGTCGAGGCGTTCGTTTAGGCGGGCAACGTCGTCACGCAGTTTGTCCACTTCTTCCAACCATTCGGCAAGCGTGGCTTGGTCGATAACAGGAGATTCGGGTTCGCGTGAAAAGTCGCTGATTTGCTCGGCAATGCTTTTGCCGATTTTTTTCATGGTGCGGCCGATATCGCCGGCGCGCGAACTGATGCTTTCTGCGGCCACATGACCGAATACCCGCGCCAAATCGTCGCTCGGATAATAGCGCAGTCCACCCAAAATAGGAAGGACGGACATACCCAATACCAAGTCGCCTTCGAGGCTGATGTCGCCCACGCCGGGCTGGCCGCCTTGGAGGATTTTTTGGATGGCGCTGTTGTGGAATGTGATGTTGGTGTCGGCGGTTTCGTTTGCGGTTTCAAGAAAACCTTGTTCGCTGATGCGTCCGGTCAGTCTGAAACCGGTCAGGCTGATGCAGATGATGCTGCCTGCAAATTCAGACAGCTCGCGCTGTTGCTCTGGATTTTGCTGTATCAGGTGGTTGATAAGGGGAAATAGGGCGGACATGGTTTACTCTGAATGCCGTCTGAAACGGATGAATGGATTGAGTCGCAATTTTACAGGCTTAGACCGTCTGCGCAAACGGTATTTACAATTTTGCCGTTGCTTTTGTCATCAACGATGAAATCAGGAGCCGGCAGTCCGAGTTTGGCCGCTTCGGCAGTATAAAATTCGGCCCGGCTTGGGTGGCGGGGTTCGACAATATTGCGGATACGCTTGCCGTCAGCTTGGCAGACCGTCTGAAAGAGAACTTGGACGGCAAGGTCTTTATGAAGAATATTGACGGGTTGATTGCCGCCTTGAATGCGTGTTTTTTGAACCAGCTTGGTAACAGGATGACGGTCGGCAGAATAAAGTCCGCCCAGTCGCAGTATGTCGATATGGGGGACGGCGCTTTCAAACAAAGCTTGCTCGACTGCGAGGATTTGACGGGCGGATTCGGTTTGCGGATCGGGAGACGTGGTTTCATCGCATATGCGTGTTTGGTCGCCATACACGCTGGTGCTGCTGGTGAAGATGATGTGTTTTACCTTAGATTGCTCGGCAAGTTGAATCCATTTTTTCAGGGTATCGGCGTAATGGTTTAATGACGAAGGCGGAAGCAGGCAAAACCATGTCGGCTTGTTGATATGGTTTTGCCACAAGGTCGAACTGTGAAAAATATCGTCTTGATTCAAATCGATGATGTTGAGTTCAATCGGCAGATTGATGTCGTCGGAAGTCAGATTACGTTTGACGGCGGCTACCTGACTACCTTGCTCATAACATTTTTGAGCCAGCGGCAGGCCGAGATAGCCTAAGCCGAGAATGGAAATATCGGGAAGGTGCATAAATAAAGCATCCGAAAATTAACAGGCCGTCTGAAAATCGCTTTAACTTGGTTAAAGCCACGTTTTCAGACGGCCTTTGTATGGAAGAATTAATGGTTGCTGCCGATTTTTTGGTCGAATTCGGCACGGTGTTCCGGCAGGAGGTAAGGGCGCAACAGGCTGAGTGTGCGGCTGATGCCCCGTACTTTGGAATCTTCGGTCAACTTGGCGCGGCCGCGCAGGGAGCTGTCGAAGTCGAACCAGTATTTCGTCACCATCCACATATTGACGGCAAGGTCGTTCATGGCGGTTTGGTCTGCGCTGATGATGTTCAGGCCGTTGAGCTGGGTCAGCAGGTTGACCAACAGCGGGGAAACTTTGGCTTGGGTAAAGGTATTGTGTTCGCCCAATAATTCGGCACTGCGGGCAAGCAGGGTATTCACATCGCTGAAAAGGAAACGGTATTCCCACATCACATCATAAATACCGGCCATGTAGTTGATGGAGTCTTCCACATTAGACGGTAATACGGCTTCGTTAAGGTAGGCAAGCAGGGCCTCGCTGTAACGCTTAAACAATTGGACGATGATTTCGTCCTTGTTGCGGAAATGGTAGTAGAGGTTGCCCGGGCTGATGCCCAAGTGGGCGGCAATGTGGTTGGTGCTGATATTGCGCTCGCCTTCTTCGTTGAACAAGGCGAGGCTGGCATTGATGATTCGTGTGTAAGTGTTGACTTTGGCAATGCGCGGCATGGGATACACTCCTTTGTTTTATAGGCTGTATGAAGTAGGCAGCCAGTTGGGTTCTGCGTGTAATTCTACCTGAAATTGAGTAAATACTGTATTACAAACATATTGTGCCAACTGGTGGACATCTTGCGCAGATGCATTGTTTTTATTTACCAAAACCAAAGCCTGTCTGTCATGCACTGCCGCACCGCCAATCTGATGGCCTTTCAGACGGCATTGGTCAATCAGCCAGCCGGCTGCGAGTTTGACCGAACCGTCAGGCTGCGGATAGCGTGGCATATTGGGGTATTGCTGCAACAAATCGGCCGCTTTTTCAGCGCTGACAACAGGGTTTTTAAAGAAACTTCCGACATTACCAAGTACGTTAGGATTAGGCAGTTTACTGTTGCGGATTGCACACACTGCATCGGAAACATCTTTGGCCGTTGCCTCTCGGCCTTGGCTCAGTTCGGCAACCGCGGCCGCTAAATCGCCATAGCCCAAGTTCGGCACAAAATGCTCTTTCAACGCAAAGACAACCGAAACAATCACATAACGGCCTTTGCCTTCCTGTTTGAACAGGCTTTCACGATAGGCAAAGTCACAGTCGGCATTGGAAAGCTCGACAAAGGTTTCCGTATCCAAATCAAAGCAGCGTACGCTATGGATAATATCTTTCGCTTCAACACCATATGCACCGATATTTTGTACCGGAGACGCGCCGACCGTACCTGGAATCAGGCTGAGGTTTTCCAGCCCGCTTAAACCCAGCTCAACCGTATGAAAAACAAAATCATGCCAAATTTCCCCGGCCTGAGCTTCGATATAAACCAGGCCGTCTGAACGCTCAATTTCGCGTATTCCCTTGTTTTCCATATGCACAACCAGACCGACGTAGTCCTCCATCAAAAGGATATTGCTGCCGCCACCGAGCCATAAAACAGTATCTCGGTTGAACTCGGGCAGCCGGATGATGTCGCGCAATTCATCGGCATGTTTGAGCGCGATAAAGGCTTGGGCTTTGGAGCGAAGACCGAAAGTGTTGTAAGGGGTGAGGTCGGTTTGGTATTGGATGGGTTGCATGGGTTTAACTTTAAAATAGGAATTCGTTGATTAAATAGCGTAATCAGTGGAGAAAGACTGCTTGTATTTTTCAGACGGCCTTATGCGATTTGCCCCTCTCTTTACTGCAAAGCTCCAGGCACCATACCAATGCGATGGCGGCAATCGTCAGTGAAACGGTCAGCGCGGTCCAGAAGCCGTAAATGCCCATATCGACATGATAGGCAAGCAGGTAGCCGGGCAACAGGCCGCAGCCCCAGAAAGCGACGGCATGGATGAACATCGGCATTTTGGTCACTTTATAGCCGCGCAGCGCATATGAAGCGATACATTGGGTGGCATCTGCCAGTTGGAATAGGGAGGCGAAAAATAAAACGGTCGCGGCAATGCCTAATACTGCCACATCGTTGGTGTACATACCGGCCAACTGAAAGCGAAAGATGACCAAGAGCAACGCGGTACAGGTGGCAAGTACCCAGCCCAACACCAGTGAAACGCCTGAAATATAACGCGCTCGCAGAAATTCTCGTCTCCCGAGAGAAAAGCCAACGCGTACCGTGCTTGCAGAGCCGACGCTTTGCGGAATCATATACAAAATGCCCGACAGGCTGATGACAACTTGTTGGGCGGCGACATAATCCTCGCCGAATGGTGCCACCAAAAAGACGATAAACGAAAACGCGCTGGCTTCTAGAAAATAAGACAAGCCGATGGGTGCGCCGATTTTCCAAATCTGTTTGAAAGCCGCCAAATCGGGTTTGCCGATTTTTGCTGTCAAACCAAACGGGCGGAAGAATTTTTCTTTGGCGATATAAAGCCACAAAGCCAATGCGCTGAACCAAAATACCGCCGCCGTTGCCACGCCGCAACCTGCGCCGCCCAAAGCAGGCATACCGAATTTGCCGTAAACGAACACATAGTTCAGCGGTACATTTAACACAAATGCCGCGAAGCTGACCAACATAATCACGCGCGGACGGTTCAAGCTTGAGGCATAGGCGTGCAGGGCACGGTGTATCATGGCGGCCGGCATTGCCAAGCTGGTAAAGAACATATATTGCGCCATCGTGTCTTCGACATAATCGTTCAATGTCAGCCAATGACGGAAAGGCGTAATCATCGCCCACATCAGCAGCATGCCGAATACGCCCAAACACAAGCCAAACCAAATGCCCTGCATTCCTGTTTTGCCGACTTCTTCGGTTTTACCTGCGCCGTACAGCTGGGCAATCATCGGATTCAACGCCGCCATCACGCCCATAAAGGTAATGTAAATCGTCGAGAATGCGCTGCTGCCCAAAGCCACCGCGGCCAAATCTTCCTTACCTGCGCCACCGGCCATCACCGTATCGACAAAACCAATACCCACTTGCGCCACTTGCGCTAACAGCATAGGCAGTGCGAGGGCAGTAAGCAGGCGGATTTCTTTTAAGAAAACAGGAAAGGCAAAGCGGTTGAGGTTCAGTAGCATAATTGTGTGTGGATTAAGGATAAAGGCCGTCTGAAATGGAAACTTAAAATTATAAAGGGTAATGCTGATAAGCAGGCAATATGTTGTTTAATCGCTAAATTTTTCAGACGGCCTTAAATGTCGGATGTCTTTTTACTGCTTCCAACCAGCTGTCCGGCGTTTGAAACTGCATCAGGCCGTCTGAAAGCGAAACCGCGGCTTGGGTAGTCGAAGCGCGGGTCAGTTTTTCGTTGGTTTCGGCATCGTAAATGGTGTAATCGATACGCAGGCAGCTTTCGATTTCGACGATGTCCATATCAACGCGGATTTTTTGGCCGAAACGGGCAGGGCGGATGTATTTGAGGTTCATCTGCACAATCGGCCAGCTGTACCCTTGCCGTCCCATTTCGTTGTAGTCGTAACCGATGGAAGACAGAAAAGCACAACGTGCGGTTTCAAGGTATTTGACATAGTTGCCGTGCCACACGATGTGCATGGCATCTACGTCAAAAAAAGGAACTTCAGTTTCAAAGCTGTGTTGGCAGTAGATGTGTTTTTTCATAGTTTAAAAGAGTGAATGTGATGGTTTCAGACGGCGTCTTCGCCCCAAAAATCATAAAAATTGAACCATTGTAGCGGATTTTGCGCACATTCTTGCGCCAGAATGTCGGCAAAACCCTGCATCGCGTCTTTGACGGCAGACTCGCGGTTGCCGCGTTTCCAGCTGGAAGTATCGGTAAAGCGGCGCAGTTTCAAATGATAGCGGCCGTTTTGTTTGACGCAAAACAGCGTGTTTACCTGCGTTTTTAAAAGCGAAGCCAACAGCCACGCACCTTGCGGCATAGGGGCGGTATGGCCTAAGAAATTAATATCGGCGGTTTTCTCGCCGCGTACAGGCACGCGGTCGGCCGCGATGGCAATCCATTCGCCGTTTTCGATACGGCTGTTCAATTCCATCATCAGGGTGGTGTCCAAATCTGTTACTTGAATCAGACGGATATGATCTGCACCGGCTTTTTGCAATGCCTCGTTAAATGCCTGCGCGTGTTTGCTGTGCACCAATACGTTGAGTCTGAAATCTTTATGGTGAGACACCAGCGCACGGCAAACTTCGGTATTGCCCAAGTGCGAACAGGCAAAAATCTGGCCGCGTTCGTTGCGCTTGATTTGCGAATAGATGTCGTCCGGATCTTCAATCACTAAATCTTCATAACGGATTTTGCGTTGCCACACGGCAAAACGGTCGCAAACCGCTTCGCCAAATGCGACGAATTGTTTGAATACGCTGTGTTTCGGCAGGACGATATGGGGAAAGGTCGTCTGAAGACGGGTTTGATAGCGTAAGACATGACGGCGCGGTTTGGGCGCGGTTGCATAAAAATAAAGCACCACAAACCAAATGCACAGCCTCATGAAAAAAGCCGGCAGATAGCGCACCATCAGTGTGGTCAGAGCAAGAAACAGGCGGCTGCCGCGTTCGGGCTGCGCCGCCCAATGGGTTTGTTTATTGTCGGCCATGGTTTCAGACGGCCTTTCCGAAAACTTTACCCAATCGGTGTTTCAACATACCGAAAAACAGCCGTGTGTGCATTTTGCTGATGCGGACATTGTCGGCAAAGGCATCAAAGTGGGACACGCCGTCGGCGGCGTATTGGACGGGCGTTTTAATCCAAACCGGTTTGACGTTGCGCCAGTAGAGGCGGATAAGGATTTCCGTATCGAAGTCCATGCGGTCACCTACGGTTTCTTCGCGGACGACGGATAGCGCGGGTGTAAGCGGATAGAGGCGGAAGCCGCACATGCCGTCTTTGATGTCGCATGACCAAGTGTGCAGCATATTCCAGAAATCGGTAATCTTGCGTCCGTAAAGCCGTGCTTTGGGCGCGTCATCGCCGTATTGCGGCCAGCCGCAAACAACGGCTTCGGGGTTTTGTTCTGCTGCAGCGAGAAGTTTGGGCGTATCGCTCAAGCAATGCTGGCCGTCTGCATCAACCTGCAAGACGTGGGTATAGCCATGTTCTTTAGCGTATTCCAAGCCGGTTTTGACCGCTGCGCCTTTGCCGCCGTTGATGGGACGGTAAAGGACATCAATGCCGTCTGAAACCAAAGCCTGCAATACAGGTTTGCATTCTTCGCGTGAACCGTCGTCCACAATTAAAACGTTTAAACCAAAGCCGCGCATGGTTTGGGCAACGTGGCTGATGGTGGTCGGATGGTTGTAATGTGGAATAAGGGCCAGGGTTTTCATAAATATTTTTTAGACGACGTTAACACAATGCAGAGTATAGCAAATAAACATGCCATGGCGTTTGAAAAGGCCGTCTGAAACGGCGAGGACAAAATCGTTTGATTTCGTTTTTCACTGTTTCAGACGGCCTTTGGTATGCCATTAATTCAGCATTGTACATGACCGACATCGAGGCATAAATCATGGAACTCGTTGAGCGTGCTGCGGTGTCCGATACTGATGATGATGCTGTCGGGCAGTTTTTGCTTTAAGGCGCGGTAGAGCATGGCTTCGGTCGGTTCGTCCAAAGCGGCGGTAGCTTCGTCAAGCAGGATGATTTTGGGCTGAGAGAGCAGGGCACGGACGAAGGCGACGCGTTGAAGTTCGCCGGGGGAGAGTTTGTGCTGCCAGTCATCAGTTTTATCTAATTTATCAACCAGATAACCTAATCGGCAAGTATTCATGGCGTCGATCAGTTCCGGATGTTGCTTGTCGATGTCGGGGTAACAAATTGCATCGCGCAGGCTGCCTTGTGCCGTGTACGGGCGTTGCGGCAGGAAGAGGATGTCTTGATGAGGCGGATGGCTGACTTTACCGCTGCTACCGAAAGGCCAAAGTCCAGCCAGCGCGCGCAGCAACGAAGTTTTGCCGCAACCGCTCGGGCCGCGTATTAGCAGGGAGTTACCGTTTTTGAGGTTGATGTTGATACCGTCTAATAAAACTTCGCCGTTGTGGCGGTATAGGGCAACGTTTTCTAAGATCAGGCCGTCTGAAACTTCGGTAAGGTCGGGTTGTCGTGCGGTGTGTTTTTCTTCCGTGCTCAGCAAAAAGCCGTACAGACGCTCCAGTCGAGCGCGGTAGGCGGTGAATTTGTTGTAGAACATCCGGAAGAAAGACAGCGCGTTTTGCAGTCGTGCGAAGGCTTGGACGGTCTGCTGGATGTCGCCGATTTTGATTTGTCCGGCAAACAGGCGCGGGGCTTGCAAAATAATGGGAAAAAGCTTGATGCCGTTGGTGAACATATCGTTAAAGCCGCTCAGGCAAACGCTTTGCCGTGCAATGCGCCAACGGTTGCGGATGATGGCTTTGAAGCGGTCGGCAAGCTGGTCGTGTTCGTGTTTTTCGCCGCTGTAAAACGCCACGCTTTCGGCATGGTTGCGCACGCGGATGAGGGAGTAACGGTAGTCGCCGTTGAGCTTTTCGTTTTCATAGTTGTAACGAATCAAAGGGTTGCCTATCCACATGGCGATAAAGGTCGCCAAAATCACAAACATATAGACAAACCAAACGATGCCGTGCGGAATGTCGAAGCCGAACACGGTCAGGATGCCCGCCAAGCCCCACAAAACAACGGCAAATTCCAGCGAGGTAACGACCGAATTAACCATGCCGCGCACAAATTCTATGGTCGAGGCAATGAAATCCTGTGCGTCCTGTTGGATACGCTGGTCGATGTTGTCCGGTGCATGGTGGCGCATTTGCAGGCGGTAGTAGTTTTTGTCGGCAAGCCAGCGTGAAGTCAAAACTTCATTGAGCCGCTCCGACCATTTAATCGCCAAGCCTTGATCGAGAAAGTCGTTGACGACGTTGTTAAACGCCCGTATCAACACCACGCCCGCGTTCATCGCTGCAAACATCCAAAACGCGGAGGCATTCAAATCCTGCATCGAGTCGTAAAGCCCTTTGGACATAAAGGTACTCAATACATTCAGCCGCACTTCGGTTAACAGCAGCGCAATCATCGCCGTAATCAGCAGCAATACTTTGACCGCGCTTTTCGGTGTCAGGCACAGCCGCAGGATATAGGCAAACTCACGCCCGAAGCGCGTTTTACGTGCCAAAAACAGAATCACCGCCGAGGCGGCGGCGACCATCAATAAGGTTTGTAACAGCCAAGACGGCGTGGAATAAAGCTCGGTTTGCCATTTTTGCATGTGCGTTGTCTCTTGAGGCAGGCAGCGGGCATGGGTCGTCTGAAACCCTGATTCTCCGCTTAATAAAATAATTTACAATTACTATGGATAAAGTTTTGATTGATGTTGTATTTTTGTTTTTACAAATAGTTATCATCACTTTTTATAGAAAACCAGAATGTTATCAAATATAATTCCGCAGCAAAATTACTTTGTGATTTTTAACGCTTATTGCAACAAAAATAACCCACCTCAAAGACAGAAGGAATCTATGAATAGCAAATTAGCCCTGATGCCGCTTTTGATTATGAGCGCGTTTTCTTATGCCGCCGATGAAGCGACACCCGAAACCCCTGTGCAACAGCAGTTGCAGGAAGTCAATGTCCGCGCCGACGCCAAACGCGTCAAAGCCGCCCGTTCTTACTCCATCGCCAGCGACGGCGACTTGCGCGACCGCGTGAACTTGGGCGTATTGGGCAAAGCCAATGCCTTTACCGCACCGATTACCGTCGTCAACTACGACGAACAAGCCCTCAACAATACTGAGGCGCGTACTTTGGTGGATGCCGTAGCGAAAAAAGACGCTTCCGTTTGGCAGTTCGGCGGCGAAAGCAACACGCTTACCGGTTTGTATTTCCGCGGTTATCAGCTTGATGCGCGCCAATTCAGCGTCAACGGTTTGGCAGGTATGTACGGCACGCAAGGCACGGCCAGCGTGCATGTCGGTTCCGCACAACTGATTAAAGGCGCGTCCACCGCCGTAAACGGCATGGATCCCGAAGGCGCGGTATCTGGTTCCGTCAATATCGAAACCAAAAAAGCCGCCGATGAAGGCAACCGTAAAATCGGTTTGGGCTGGTTCAGCAACAACCGCGCCCAAGGCACATTCGACTTGGGTCAACGCTTCGGCGAAAACAAAGAATTCGGCGTGCGCGCCAACGGCAAACTGCGCCACGGCGACACCCCGCGCCACGGTTACAGCGAAGACAACAAAGAATTTGCCTTAAATGCTGACTATCGAGGCGAAAAACTGCGCGTGGCGTTCGACTCCATCTATGCGAAACGTAAAACCAACGGCGGCCGCGCGCGTATGCAGGATATTCAAAACGCCAACGGCCGCTTGTTTGACGCACCTGAAGGCAAAGTGAATCTGGCGCCGAGCTGGCAGGCTCAAAATACGCGCGGTCAAACGAATATGCTGACCTTCGAATGGGATGCGTTTGAAAATGCCCAAATTACAGGCGGCATCGGCTACAACAATGCGCGCTATTACGGTAATTTCGCCTCTCCTACCGTTACGAGCAGCGGTTTGACCTACAATTCGGGTCGCGCGCGTTTGACCGACCAGCGTTTCAAAACGCTCAGTATGAATCTGACTGCTCGCGGCGAATTTGAAACCGGTCCGGTAAGCCACAACTGGAGTACCGCATTTGACCGCATCGACCGTAAACGCACTACTTATCAAGGAGCACGTCAAACAAGAAGCAGCGTTATCGATCCAAGCCTTGATATTCCGACCCAATTGGCAAAATTGGATTCCAACTTAGGAAGCGCGTGGAGTGCAACGCCTTCATTGGATACCGTAATCAAAGTAAACAGTTTGGCGGTATCTGACACGCTTGGTTTTGCCGACAACAAATACCGACTCACTTTGGGCGGGCGTTTCCAAGCCGTCGAGCAGAAAAACAAATTAAACGGCCGCAAAGCGGATGCGAACCGTTTCAGCCCGATGTTGATGGCGGCATGGGTTCCGCAGCCTGATTTGGTGGTTTACGGAAACTATATGGAAGATTTGGAGCCGTCCGACATCCGTACCGATGACGACGGTCATGTAACGATGGCAGATCCGCGCGTCAGCCGCCAATTTGAAGTCGGCGTACGCAAAAACTGGGGCGACTTTGTCACCGCTTTAAACGCGTTCCAAATCAAACGCCCGGGCTACTGGCGCGGCAACACGACTTCAGGAACTGATTTCGCAGCGCGCAAAAATGCAGGCTTGGCTTATAGCGGTTCGGAGCAAGGCATAGAACGCAGCCGCGGTATCGAGTTCAATACCTATGCCAACTTGTTGAACAAAACCCTGCGTCCGACTTTCGGTCTGATGTATCTGCAATCAACCGTAAAAGATTATCCGAATTTTGCCGACAATTTGGTTAACGGCGTACAAGTCGCCAATCCGCGTGTAATTGCCAAAGCAGGTGTTGAGTGGGATACCCCGTTTGCCAAGGGCTTGACCTTGAACGGCAATGTTTCGTATTTCGGCAAGTCTTACCAAGACACGCAAAAACAATACGCCTTCCCGTCCTATACCTTGGTTGACGTAGGCGCGCGCTACAAAACTAAGCTGGGCAAAAATACCCTGACCGTCAGCAGCTCGGTAGAAAACCTGTTCAACAAAAACTACTGGCAGGTACAGCGCGGCCAATACGACCGCAGCTTCGCCGTCGTCGGTATGCCGCGCACTTATTGGCTGAAAGCGGAATTGGATTTCTAATCTGATTCCGGTTTGACCGTAATAGCAGGCCGTCTGAAAGGGAATGATAAAGAGCAAGAATTTGATTTTTATCCCTTTTCAGACGGCCTGATTTGATTGCCTTATGTTTTTTGCTTGAAAAATCTTACATGTTTTTTATGGATTTCACGCGAAACAAGGTTAATATTCCATTTTCACAATACATCATTCGAGAAGACATATGAAAAAACCCATCAAACTGACCCTGTGCGCCCTCGCACTCTCACTTTCCGTGCAAGCGCAAGCGGTTACCCATGCCGTGATTGAAACCAATATGGGCAACATCCAACTGGAGCTGGATGAAGTCAAAGCGCCGAAAACCGTGGCAAACTTTGTCAATTACGCTAAAAAAGGTTTTTACGACAACACAATTTTCCACCGCGTTATCGACAATTTTATGATTCAAGGCGGCGGATTTACCGAGAATATGGTACAAAAACCCACCGATAAAGCCATCAACAACGAAGCAGACAACGGCTTGAAAAATAACGTCGGCACCATCGCCATGGCGCGCACCGGCGATCCGAATTCAGCAACCAGCCAGTTCTTTATCAACACAGCCGACAATGACTTTTTGAATTTCAAAAGCAAAACCCCTCAAGGCTACGGCTATGCCGTTTTCGGTAAAGTTACTTCCGGCATGGACGTCGTCCGTAAAATCAGCAAAGTAAAAACAGCGACACGCGGCTTCCATCAAGATGTTCCAACAGAAGCCGTGATTATCCGCAAAGTCAGCATCAAATAATTTTGATTGTTTGAACACAAACAACAGGCCGTCTGAAACATTCAGACGGCCTGAATTTATTTATTTGATAATAAGCAGCAATTTGGGCGATAATTCAGCATCTACAATTTAAGGAGTCGATTATGCAAACCCGCCTGCCTTTTTTCGGTGTTGTCCGTGTCAGCGGTGAAGACAGGGCTTCATTTCTTCATGGTCAATTATCCAATGATATTAATAATTTAGCTTCCGGTCAGGCATGTTACGCCACATACAATACGCCTAAAGGCCGTGTGTTGGCGAATATGTTGGTCGTCAATCGCGGAGAAGATTTACTGTTGGTCATGGCGCAAGATTTGACCGAAGCCATCGTCAAACGCTTGAGAATGTTTGTCTTGCGTGCAAAAGTCGTCTTCGAGCTTATGCCTGATTTAGCAGTCAGCGGCGAGTTGGCAGACAATGCAGAGCCTCATCCTGCTGCCGAACCGCAACTGTCTTTCCCAGCTCAAATTCAAGAAAACACCGTAGAAATTGCCTTGCCGCACACAGGCCGTCTGAAAATTTCAGCAGCCGAAAACGCAGCCGAATATCAAGCAGGAGCCGAAAACGCGTGGAACCTGCACGAAATCCGCAGTGGCTATCCGTGGATTTGCGCCGCAACCAAAGAAGCAGCTGTTGCCCAAATGCTCAACCAACACATCATCGGCGCAGTCCATTTCCGTAAAGGCTGCTACCCCGGCCAAGAAATCATCGCCCGCGCCCAATACCGAGGCCAAGTCAAACGCGGTCTGGCCGTATTAAGCGGCGATTCTTTAGAAGCCGCCGGTATTGCCGTCAAAGTCGGCGAGGAAGAAGCAGGCGTCATCCTCAACACAGCACTGACTGAACAAGGCAGCCTAAGTCTCGCTGTTATCAAGTTTTCCGCGGCAGAAGCAACATTGACCGATGCAGACGGCAATGCTTTGAAACAGGAAGAACTGTTTTTTACGGTTGAGAAAGATTGATTGTTAGATGATTGAATAAAAAGCTTAAATTTAAGCATTAATCAGATTGAAATGAAAAAAAGAAAGGCCGTCTGAAATTCAGACGGCCTTTGATATTGAGTTTTGTTGGTACATGACCCAAGCTGCGTTTGTTGCTGACTGGATTACGGCATGGTTTGGAATCATTCGGTAGCAACAAAAACCGCGTGCGTGCGTGACTGCGCCACACACCCTACACCTTAATCTTAAGGTTTGCGTCGCCCGCAGGTAGCAACTGTATTTTTCACCCCGTCGGGCAA